>NZ_AKJB01000048.1:0-135168 GCF_000282555.1 Pseudomonas sp. GM102
CAGGCCACTGTCCAGTGGGGGGCTGCCGTTCCCGTGCCGGCAATCGTCAGCGTTGGATGATGTTCGATGACCCGGTCCAAAATCGGTTCCTGATTCGGTTCAACATCCACGAAGAAGATATGTTTTCCCTCTTCTACCATCTGTTTGAAATTGCGGAAGTGAGCATTCGGCACCTGGATACCAAAAAAGCCGCCTTCCCAGATGCAGAAGCCAAATATAACGATGGCAAGGAAGATAAAAGGCACCCAGCCTGCGGCGGATTCGGTCCAGCCCATCCAATAGGCGCCGCCAAGGACCAGTGCCGCGAGGGGCACGCCGACCAACGCACCAATCTCGCCAGAGTGAACAACATCCTGTTTCATCAACGAGTTAACCTCGTGGAGGTGATGTTCTTCAACATCAGCAACTTGTTCACTGAGCACATGAATTTGTTCGGTATTGATGCCGTTGGCTTCCAGTTCATTTTCAACGGCCTCGAGATCGTCGAGATTGTCACTGATGTAATAGTGCCGATTCATGCCACACCTCCCATCTCGTGTTGGCTGTAGACCTCCTTTGTCCTGCAGCCGTTAACTGAGATTTGCAGTCGATGTCTGTGCACGTGGGGAACGCTGCACACTTGATGCAATTCGTAGGAAGTATAGCATTCGCTAGTTTGCGGGGCAGGAAGCGTCAAGACCTGGAAGGCGGCATTGGGGCTTGGCATGCGCCGACGAGTTCTGCATTGCAGCGCCACATCCAGGCGTTCTCCTGTCAGCCATTCGTAGAGGAATCCAAAACGCTTATTTCCGTAGATATGAAAACATTAACGTTTGATGAAATTTGATAATAAATCCGTACTTTTCGAAAAAAACGCTAACAGACTTGGGTAGCCGCGCTCATCGATCAGCGGATAATGGACGAAAATTGCGGGATGTTTCAGAGCCCGATTCCACCAAACCCCAGACACAAAAAAACCGGCCATCAAGGCCGGTTTTTTGTGTTCCTGCATCCCCCGCCAAAAAACTGACGTGAGACAAAAATTCGATTGGAGCGGGTGAAGGGAATCGAACCCTCGTTATCAGCTTGGGAAGCTGGAGTAATGCCATTATACGACACCCGCTCAGAGCGGCTGACTTTGTACCAGATGTGGGCGTGAAAATGAAGTTTTTCTTTGCGCGCGATGGCTTTAGCACGGGGGAAACGAAAGCAGAGACCGCATTGCGGTCATTCGCGGGCAAGCCTCGCTCCTACAGGATGGGGCTTGCTCGCGATGACTCTGTTTCAGATTGCCAATGCATGCTGGTCCTGGACGTAGTGGTAACGCGGTCGGCTTTCGTGTTGCGCCGGTTTCAGGAAGCCCAGCAGTGCGTTGCGGCTGTCTCGGCAGGCGGCTTTGTGCTCCATGTCGAGAAAGTGGCCGGTGGCCTGAAGGGTGCTGAAGGTGCTGTGCTGCACGTGGCCGGCGAACAGCCTGGCATCGGCGGCGGCGGTGTACTCGTCCCATTCGCCGTTCATGAACAGCACCGGCACGTTGATTTTCTTTGCCGCGTTCAGATAGCAGTTGCGATCACTGTTGAGCACGTCGCTGATGTGAAAGTGCATCTGCCCGTATTCATGTTCGGCCAACGAACTGACGTGACGGTAGTTGAAACGCTTGAACAGCGAGGGCAGGTGTTTGCCGATGGTGCTGTTCACCAAGTCACCGACCCGGTTACCGTCCCGGCTGCCGAGATAATCGACACCGCGCTCAAGGTAGTCGAGCATGTGCTCGTTGACCACCGGCGAGAACGAGCTGATCACGGCCTTTTCGATGCGCCGTGGCCGTTGGGCCAGGGCGACGAGCGTGGCGGCGCCACCAAAGGAAAACGACAGCACGTGTTCGGCGGCGAAGTGGTCGATCAGCTCAAGGAGGATCTGCCCTTCGATTTCCTTGGTCAGCATTTTCTCATGCAGGTTGTGAGCCTTGGACTTGCCCGCGTAGGGCTGGTCGTAGCACACCACATTGAACTGCGGATAAAGGTTCTTCACGGTTTGGGCAAACGACGCAGTCGTGGACATCGAGCCGTTGACCAGAATAATGGTCTTCTCTGCGGCGTCTGCGCGATAGAACTCCGTGTAAACCCGGTACTGACCCTGTATATCCAGCACAGCGATTTCTGGCCTCATGTCATAAGACTCCTGGCAAGCGGGTATGCGCGCAAATCAGATTGCACGAGCTTTGTGACAGGTAGGCATACGCCTGGAATTTTGAAGGCCCATGTCGATCCATTGCTGGCTGGTCGACGGGTATTGTTATAAGCGGGCAGTTTGCCGGGGGAAGGCGGAACCTGAGGGTTCTCTGCCGGCAAAAAGTTTCTTAGAGTAGTTTTGTGACTCGTCGGTCACGTTTCGCGCCGACGTCCTGATTCAAGCAGGGGTCACGTCATCGCGCAAGTATCTTTCGTAAAATTTTCAGCGGCTTCTGCTGAGCGGTCGCCTGCTTAGATCATTCGGATCTCATCGCTGCTCAACGGCCGGTATTCGCCGGGCTTCAACACAGCGTCGAGCGCCAGTGGCCCCATGCGCTCGCGGTGCAGGCGTATCACCTTGTTGTCGAAGTGGCCGAACATCCTTTTAACCTGATGATAGCGGCCCTCGACGATGCTCAGGCGCGCAGATTTTGGCCCGAGTACGACCAGTTCGGCCGGTTGTGTGGTGAGGTCTTCGAAGGCGAAATACAGCCCTTTGGCGAAGGTGATCGCATATTCGGCAGTGATGTCCTGCTCGGTCTCGACGTAGTAGACCTTGGGCAGTTTGGTCTGCGGTTGGGTCAGGCGTCGCGACCAGCTGCCATCGTTGGTGATCAGCATCAGGCCGGTGGTGTTGAAGTCCAGGCGACCGGCGATGTGCAGGTCTTCCTTGTCCGGTTCGTCGATCAGGTCGAGCACCGTCGGGTGTTGCGGGTCGCGGGTGGCACTGACGCAGCCGGGTGGTTTGTGCAGCATGAAGTAGCGGGCCGGCTTGCCAACTTGCAGCACCTCGTCGTCGACTTCCACGCGGCTGAATTCGAGTACCTCGGCGTGGGGATCGCTAACGACTTCTCCGTCGACCCTGACGCGTTTTTCCACCAGCAACAGGCGTACCTGCTTACGGTTGAAGCGGGGCAGGTTGCTGAGGAAGCGGTCAACGCGCATGGCTAGGGTTCGGTGGGAGGATTCTGTGGGAGAGCGCCGCGCATCTTACGTGATCGGCTCAGCGGCTGCTTGCAGCTGCATCTCGACCTGGGCGCAGGCCGGGCACAGGCAGGACTTGTCGCGCAGCTCGGCGGGCAACGCCTGGAGCACCGCTGGATCGATGCTGACGCCGTAGCACCAGCAGGCACGATCGACGGTTCGCGGGTCAGCCAGGCTGCAGTCATTGGAGGCGCCGCAAGCCGGGCAGAGGTCAGGTTTATTCATGAAGGAGCATTCGATTACGGCCGGTTTGCCTGGCCCGAGACCGCGCATGATCGACCGGCGAGCACTCCTGCGCAAGCCGGCGATCCTGGAAATCAACGCCGGTCTTGCAGATACGCACGCCAACCGCCCAAATGACTGATATCCACCGCCCCCTCCAGCCCATAGGGCTCACAGATAAACCCGCTCTCCCACCGCCCATCCGCCAGTTGTACCTTGCCCAACCCCAGCGGCGCAGGAATGGCGGTCAGGAACGAACCCAACTCGCTGCTTGGCAACTCCCATACTTCCACCGCAATCGCTGCGCCACCTTCTTTCACTCGGACCATGCCAGGGCGATAGGGTGGGCCACCGGCCAGGGCATACAGCTGATAGTCGGGGGAACTGTGAGTGGCTTCGAGCAAACGGGCTCCACGCAGCTGGAGTTGCCAGTTCAGCGCCAGCCCATCCAGATGTGCTCCGCAGACCACCAGCCGTGCGCGATCATTGCGCGCAATATTTGTCGGCGCAGGCGCTGCCAAGCCTTGCTGACGTTGCAAGGCATCCGCCACGCTCAACAGATACTGATCGGTAAACGCCCGTCCGAACAACGTCACGCCCCATGGCAAACCATTGCCCATGAACCCGCTGGGCACGGCGACGGCGGCGTAATCGAGCAGGTTCATGAAGTTGGTGTAGTAGCCCAGTTCCGAGTTGCGCAGCACCGGTTCGGCCGCAAGCTCCGCCCGTGTCACCGGGCGGCCGATGGTTGGCGTGACCACGCAATCAAGGCCTTCCAGAGCTTTGTCGCACAGTGCTTTCAAAGCCTGCAGACGGTATTGGGCACGGAAGGTTTGCACGCCGGTCACCGCTGGCGCCTTGGCCAATACGGCGCGAATCACCGGCAGCACGGCTTGAGGATGTTGCTCCATCAACTCGCCGGCCACGCTGTAACGCTCCGCCACCCACGGCCCTTCATAGAGCAACCGAGCGGCTTCGAGAAACGGCGACAAATCCAGCTCGACCGCTTCGCCGCCCAAGGCTTTGAGCTGGTCGATGGCGTCACCGAAGAGCAACGGGCCTTCAGGACAGCCGAAGAACGCCAGATCCTGCGCACGGGGCACGCCAAAACGGAAGGGTGACAGAGTCCCGAAGGCCGAACCGTCATTCCACAGCGGATTACTGCGGCTGTATTCGTCCCGTGGATCGAGATGAGCGGTGAGCGCGAGCAACTGACTGGCTTCCCGGGCGGTAGCTGTGAAGGTCGTGACGCAATCGAGCGTTCGACAGGCTGGAATCACACCGGCCGTGGAGATCAGCCCTTTGCTGGCTTTCAAACCGACCAGATTATTCAATGCCGCCGGCACGCGACCGGAACCTGCCGTGTCTGTGCCCAGGGAAAAACTCGCCACGCCGAGTGCCACCGCCAATGAAGATCCGGCGCTGGAACCGCCCGACGGATACTCCGGCAACACGCTGTTCGGGCAAGCGCCATACGGCGATCGGCTGCCATTGAGGCCGGTAGCGAACTGATCGAGATTGGTCTTGCCCAACGGAATCGCACCCAGCGCCAGCAGTTGCTCGACGACGGTTGCCGAGCGTTCCGGTACATAGGCAAACGCCGGGCACGCTGCGGTGGTGGGAATGCCCGCCAGGTCGATGTTGTCCTTGATCGCGAACGGCACGCCGTACAGCGGCAGGCTGCCGGGGTCACGACCGTCGAGTGCGGCGAGGTACGGTTCCAGTTCCAGGGCACTGAGCAAATGGATGAACAGGTGATAGTCCGGGTTCAGTGCCGCGGCTTTTTCCCGCAGGTTCAACAGCAGTTGCCGAGGCGTAGTGCTGCCGTCACGGTAAGCGTTGCGCAGGGCGTCGAGTTGCAGATTGATGTTCATGGCGTTAATCCTTTTTCAATGGCTTGAGTCGAGTTCCAGCACCACCACACGCTGCCCGGCGCGCACCGGCGAACCCGGTTGCACGCGAATCTCGCGCACCACGCCCGCCATGGGCGCGAGCAGCGGGATTTCCATCTTCATCGACTCCAGAATCACCAGCACATCCCCCGCAGCGACCCGGCTGCCAGCCTGCACCTGAACCTGCCAGAGGTTGCCGGCGATGTGGCTGTCGATGCTCTGCTGACCGTCGGCCAGCGGTGCATCTTCGGTCACTTCCGGGGCCAGCTCTTCGCTGTCGAAATGCGCTTGGCCGCTGGCGATCCAGCGTTCGCGCTCGGCGTTGAACGCGCTTTTTTGCTGATCCCGAAATGCCGCGATGCCCTGGGCTTCTTTCGCCAAAAACGCCTGGTAATCCGCCAGATTCAGCTGACTGTGTTCGATGTTCAGATCAAAACGCCCAAGCGGGAAATCCCGACGAATGCGCAGCAGTTCATCGGCGCTCACCGGGTAGAAGCGGATCTGATCAAAGAAGCGCAGCAGCCACGGTTTGCCGTCGAACGCTGCAACCTCACGGTAGCGGTTCCACATCTGCAAGGTGCGGCCGACGAACTGATAACCACCGGGGCCTTCCATGCCGTACACGCACATGTAGGCGCCGCCGATGCCTACTGAGTTTTCCGCGGTCCAGGTGCGGGCCGGGTTGTACTTGGTAGTCACTAGGCGATGCCGCGGATCGAGCGGGGTGGCGACCGGTGCGCCAAGGTAAACATCGCCCAGGCCCATCACCAGATAACTGGCGTCGAACACTGTGCGTTGCACTTCGTCGAGGTTCGGCAGGTCGTTGATGCGGCGGATGAACTCCAGATTGCTCGGGCACCAGGGTGCGTCCTTGCGTACGGTGGTCACGTATTTCTCGATCGCCAACTGGCAGGCCGGGTCATCCCAGGACAGTGGCAGATGGACGATGCGCGAGGGCACCTGCAGGTCCTTGGCGGCACACACCGCGTCCCATTCTCCGGCGACAATCCCCAGCAGATCGGCCAGCGGCAGTTGCTCCGGTTGGTAGTGCACTTGCAGCGAGCGGATGCCCGGTGTCAGGTCGATCACGCCGTGCAGGTGTTTGCTTTCCAATGCCTGCATCAGCGCGTGGGCTCGGAAGCGCAGGACCAGGTCCAGCTCGGGGGCACCGATTTCCAATAACAAATGTGTGTCGCCCGACAATCTCGCCACCAGCCGGGTATTGTCCTGCCCGATATCCAGCACAACAGGCGACACAATCCCCTGTGGGAGCACATTACCTGTGGCGAGGGGGCTTGCCCCCGTTGGGTCGCGAAGCGGCCCCAATACCTGCAACCGCGTAGTACCAGATGTATCGAGTTCACCGATCGGCGACTGCTCCGCAGCCGAACGGGGGCAAGCCCCCTCGCCACAAGGGGGCTGTATTGCCAGAGAGCGAGCGGTTTTCAGATCAACCGGCAAAAACTGCACCTTGTCCCCAGCCTTGAGCTGCCCCAGTTGCCAAAGGTCCGCCTCGATCACCGTCACCGGGCAGACAAACCCGCCCAAGCTCGGGCCATCCGGTCCCAGAATCACCGGCATGTCACCGGTGAAATCCACCGCGCCAATCGCGTACGGATTGTCGTGAATGTTCGACGGATGCAGCCCTGCCTCGCCACCGTCGGCCCGCACCCATTCAGGCTTCGGCCCAATCAGCCGCACTCCGGTGCGGCTGGAGTTGAAGTGCACTTCCCACTGCGTGGCGAAGAAGGTGCCGATGTAGTTTTCGGTGAAGTATTCCGGCGCGCCGTGGGGGCCGTAGATCACCCGAATCTGCCGCACGGCGGGCAACTCGATAATGTTCTGGATCGCCAGGTTTTGCCCGGCGCTGTGGTCGCTCAAGGCCGGAATATGCAATACGTCCCCAGTGCGCAATGCACGACCGGCATGGCCACCAAACTGGCCGAGGGTGAAGGTACTTTTGCTACCCAGATAATCCGGCACTTGCACGCCGCCGCGCAGGCACAGATAGCTGCGCGCGCCTGCACCGCCAATGGTGCCGAGGCTCAAAGTGGCACCGGAGGGAATCAACAGTGCGGTATTCATCGGCACCGCTTCACCGTTCAGCATCAACGCAATCACCGCACCCGTAACGGCCACCACTGCCTCACAATTGAAGCGCAGCAGCGGCCCGGTCATGGTGATTTCCAGCGCTGCTGCACCTTCATCGTTACCCAGCAAGCGATTGCCCAGAAGCAGTGCGCGGCTGTCCATCGGCCCCGACGGAGGCACGCCCACCGCCCAGTAACCGAGGCGTCCCGGATAGTCCTGAACGCTGGTCTGCGTCCCGGCGCTGAGCACTTCAAAAGTGTTGGCTTGATAGACCAGGCTTTCCAGGCAACGGGTCCACGGCTGGCCGCTGGCAAAGGGTATATCGAGCAGAATCTGCCGCAAGTAATCGCGGTTGGTTTCCACGCCGTACAGCAGGCTGTCGCCCAGAGCCTGATGCAGATCGGCGCGTGCTGCTTCGCGAGTCGGTGCCCAACTGATGACCTTGGCGATCATCGGATCGAAGTACGGCGGGATCTCGCAACCGGCCTCGACCCAAGTGTCGATGCGCAGGTGTTTGCCATCGGTAACCGGGAAATTGACGGCAGTGAGCAGACCGGGACTCGGCTGGAAATCCCGACCGGGATCTTCGGCATAGAGTCGTGCCTGAATCGCATGACCGTCGGCTTTCAATCCCTGGCTCAACTCGCGCAGCGGCGGCAAATCACCGGCCGCCAGTTCCACCATCCAGCGCACCAGATCCACGCCCCACACTTGTTCGGTGACGCCGTGCTCCACCTGCAAACGGGTATTCACTTCAAGAAAATAGAAACGCTGGGCATCGCTGTCGAAGACGAACTCAACAGTGCCCGCGCTACGGTAATTCACCGCTTTGGCCAGTTTGATGGCCGCTGCACAGAGTTCCTCGGCCATGCCCTCGGGCAGGTTCGGCGCCGGGGTTTCTTCGAGGACTTTCTGGTTGCGTCGCTGCACCGAACAGTCGCGTACGCCGAGGGCAAGCACCTCGCCCTGGCCGTCGCCGAAGACCTGCACTTCCAGATGCCGGGCACGCTGGATGTACTTCTCGATGAACACGCCGGCGTCGCTGAAATTGTTCTGACCGAGGCGTTTGACGGCTTCGAAGGACTCGCTCAGTTCAGCAGCGCTGCGGCACACGCGCATACCGATCCCGCCCCCGCCGGCGGTGCTTTTGAGCATCACCGGGTAGCCGACCTGTTCGCCCGCTATCAACGCTGCATCGAGGCTATCGAGCAGCTCGGTACCTTCGAGCATTGGCACGCCGTGTTGCTTGGCCAGCGCACGGGCGGTGTGCTTGAGGCCGAACACCCGCAGGTGCTCCGGTGTGGGGCCGATGAAGGCGATGTCGGCCGCTTCGCAGGCTTGGGCGAATGCGGCGTTTTCCGAGAGAAAACCGTAGCCGGGATGAATCGCAGTGGCGCCGCTGGCTTTGGCGATGGCGAGGATTTTGTCGACCGCCAGATAAGTGCCAGCCGCCGCGCCTTCGCCCAGGCTGTGAGCTTCATCGGCTTGCAGGATATGCAGGCTGGCGGCGTCGGCTTCGGAGTAAACGGCAACGCCCTTGACCTGTAATTCACCCAAGGTACGCAAGATGCGACAGGCAATGGCGCCGCGGTTGGCAATGAGGATTTTTTCGAACATGGCATAACCCCCGGAGGCGATAACGCATCAGCCTCGACTTGGGATGCGGGCCGTCCCGCAGTTTTTCGAGATGCACCCGGGCCGTCCCGGATGTACAAAATTCGCGCTTTTTGTGGCGAGGGAGCTTGCTCCCGCTGGGTCGCGAAGCGGCCCCAAACCCGCCAACACTAGCGACTGCTACGCAGCCGAGCGGGAGCAAGCTCCCTCGCCACAAGGTTTAGCGGTGCTCCCGCTGTTGCAGGCACTGGCCGGAACGGGCCTGACACAAGGCAAACAACCACCGCCGCAAACGCGAAAATTTCAGTTCCATACCAGCAGCTCCGCAGGCGTCGGGTTGTAGGCGTTGCACGGATTGTTCAGTTGCGGGCAGTTGGAGATCAGCACGATCACGTCCATCTCGGCCCGCAGGTCGACGTATTTGCCCGGCGCCGAAATCCCGTCTTCGAACGTCAGCCCGCCGTCGGCCGTCACCGGCACGTTCATGAAGAAGTTGATGTTCGGCCCGATGTCTCCCTTGCCCAGCCGACCATCGTGGGCACAGGCGCGCAGGTAGTTGTCGCGGCAGCTGTGCATGTAGCGTTTCTCCAGTGCGTAACGCACGGTATTGCTCTCTTGGGCGCAGGCACCGCCGAGGGTGTCGTGACGCCCGCAGGTGTCGGCGACGATGGTCAGCATCGGTTTGCCGAGGTTGGAATAGAGCACGCTGCCGGTGTTCAGGTAGACGCTGTTCTGCCGACGCAACGTGCGCTGTACGTCATAGCGCTCCTTGGGATTGGCGAGGCTGTAGAACAACGTGTCGACGGCCTGATTGCCTTCCAGGTCGAGGATGCGCAAGGTCTGGCCGGCCTTGACCTCAATCAGCCAGGGTTCGCCGGCGGGGATGGTGGCGCGGTACACCGCGGTTTCAGGTAGCTGTTGAGCAGTGGCGATAGCGAGTGACATGGCAGCGATCCTCAGGCGAACAGACGGTCGGTGTTGATGAAGCCGCGCTCGTTTTCCGGGCGCGAGGTGCGGCAGTGTTCGGCGACACTCGCATCGGCGTTCATCCAGCTGAGCTTCAGCGGTTTCGGCGCGTATTCGGGGGATGGATCCATCGGGTGTTGCAGCGCGGTGAGCACCACCAGAGTGTCCATCGGCGCATACAATTCGATGTAATCACCGGCCTTGGAATGGCCTTCGACGAAGTGGAAATGCCCGGCCTCATCGACGTTCACGCGGCTGAACAGGTTCAGGGTCATCAACAGATCGGACAGGCTCAAACCCCACTTGCCCAGTTCCACCAACAGGTTGTCGGTGCCGTTGCGGAAGAAGCCGTTGCGCAGTTCCTGATAGCGGCCCGCGCCGTATTTTTGCGCGACTTCTTCAGCGCAGAGAACACCACCGAGACTGTCGCTCCAGCCACAGGTGTCGGCGGTAATGGCGGCGAGCACGCGGCCCATGTCCGAGTACAGGCAATGGCCAGTGGTGAGCTTGGCGGTGTGTTGGCATTTGAGGCTGTCGGGCAGGTTCAGGCGTTCGGTTTTTTCGTTGGCGTTGAGTAGCGTCAGGCTGACGTTGGCACCGCCGCGCAGGTCGGTCAGGCGCAGCAATTGGCCGCGTTTCAGGACGAAGGAGCGATGGCCGCCGCCGGGGAGCATTTCTTCGGCGAAGGGCGGAAATAGTTGGGTCGAATCAGTCATGTGTAAATTCCTCTAAGCGATGCGAAGCGAACCTGCCAACTGAGCCGGCAGGGCGTCGACGGCGGCGCGATTGGCGCGGCGGTCGCTGTTCAAAGGGATGTCGTAGGTGATGCGTGCGCCATAGGCGCCGGGGGCGTGCGGGTCGATGCGGACCTTGTCGAACACCAGCAAACGGGTGCCGAGGCTGAAACCTTCGGAAAGGTCATGGGTGACCATGAACACTGTCAGCTGGGTCTCGCGCCACAGTTCCAGCAGCAAGCCGTGCATGTCCTTGCGGATGCCCGGATCGAGCGCGCCGAAGGGTTCGTCGAGCAGCAGCACGCGCGGCTTCATGATCAGCGCTTGGGCGATCGCCAGCCGCTGTTGCATACCGCCGGAGAGCTGCGCCGGGTACTTGTCCAGCGAGTGACCGAGGCCGACTTTGTGCAGCAACACTGAGGCTTGTTCGCGTGCGTCTTTTTTAGCGCTGCCGAACAACCGCCCAAGTAGTGGCGAGCGTGGCAGTTCCAGGCCCAGGGCGACGTTATCCAGCACGGTCAAGTGCGGGAACACCGAGTAGCGCTGGAACACCACGCCGCGGCTCGAATCCGGTTCGCCAGCCAGTGCCTGGCCGTCCAACAGAATCTCGCCGCGACTAGCGCGTTCCTGACCCAGTAATAGCCGCAGGAAAGTCGACTTGCCGCAACCCGACGCGCCGACCAAGGTGCAGAACTCACCCTCGTTGACGCTCAGGTTCAGCCCTTCGAGTACCACCTGATCGGCATATTGCTGCCAGACGTTTTTTACCGTAATGAAGCTCATGCCCGCGCTCCTTCATACCAAGGAAAAGCACGCTGAGTCAGGCGTTTCAGGCCCCAGTCCATCAACCAGGCGAGCAGGGTGATCCAGACCACGTAGGGCAAAATCACGTCCATCGCCAGGTAGCGGCGCACCAGGAAAATCCGATAGCCGAGACCATCGGTGGAGGCGATGGCTTCGGCAGCGATCAGGAACAACCACGCCGAACCCAGCATCAGTCGCAGCGAGATCAGCAGACGCGGCAACAATTGCGGCAGCACCACGCGCAGCATCAAGGTCCAGGTCGAAGCGCCAAGTGTCTGAGCCTTGATCAGCAACTCGACGGGAATTTCCCGGGCGCGCTGTTCCAGATCCCGGGCCAGGCACGGGGTGATACCGATCACGATCAGCATCACTTTCGACAACTCCCCCAGCCCGAACACGATGAACAGAATCGGCAGGATCGCCAGTGGCGGCACCATCGACAGCACGGTGAGTACCGGCGACAAAGGTGCGCCGAACAGCGGCAGGGTTCCGGCGGCGATGCCCAGGCACAGCCCGGCCAATGCACTGATGCCGAGGCCGATGGCCAGCCGTCGCAGGCTGGCGGCGCTGTCTTGCCAGAGCAGGTATTCACCGGTGCGGGTGTCGGCGGTGAAGGCCAGGCGTTTCACCGCGTCGGTCATCTGCACGGCACTGGGCAGCAGTTTGTCGTTGGGGTTGTCCATCAGCCGATCGGCCGATCCCATGAAGTAGGCGAACAACACCAGGGCGAACGGCAGGATCACCAACAGCAGGCGACTCGGGCGATCCGGGTGGCGATTGATCAGGCGCATGGCCTAGTCCTCCGTTGTTACAACGTGGAGTCGGCAGCCATCTGCACGTAGCTCGGGTCGAAGCGCAGCTTGAGGTTGGTCTTGTCGCCGCTGGTCACGCCATTGGCGAAGGCCATGCCGATGGCGCTGGTGTCCTTGGCGCCTTCACCCAGCAAGCCGTGCTGAAAGGAGAACTCGGCGACCTTGCGCATGGTGTCGGGCAGTTGCTTGCTGGTGGCGAATTCCAACGCTTCTTTTGGTGTGGCAAACAATTTGGTGGTGTCGAGTTGCGCCTGGAAACCGGCCAGGTCGGTGCCCGAGGCTTTGGCCATGTGTTCGAGGGCGGCTTTGCTGGCGGCGTTTTTGGCGTTCATCAATGCCACCACTTCGAACCAGGCGCCGGTCAGGGCTTTGCCCAGGGCCGGGTTGTCTTTGAGGGTGGCGCTGTTGACCACCATCATGTCCATGATTTCGCCGGGAACCTGGCTGGAGTTGAAGACTTCGGTCACGCCGGGCTTGGCCTTGATGTCCGAAAGCATCGGGTTCCAGGTGGTGACGGCGTTGACTTGATCGGTGTTGAAGGCGGCCGAGATGTCGGCGTCGGAAGTGTTGACCACTTTCAGGTCTTTCTCGGTGAGGTCCACCGAATCGAGTGCCCGGGCCAATAGATAGTGGGACACCGAGAGTTCAACCAGGTTGACGTCCATGCCCTTGAGGTCGGCGACTTTCTTGCCTTCGCCTTTGAGCACGATGCCGTCGTTGCCGTTGGAGAAGTCGCTGACGATCAGCGCTGTGCTGTCGACGCCACCGGCCGCCGGAATGGTCAGCGCATCCATGTTGGTCATGGTGCAACCGTCGAACTGGCCGGCGGTGTATTGGTTGATGGATTCGACGTAATCGTTGAGCTGCACCACATCGATCTTGATGCCGTACTTTTTCGCCCATTTGTCGACGATGCCTTGGCTGCCGGCATATTCCCAGGGCATCCAGCCGGCATAAATAGTCCAGCAGACGCTGAAATGGTCTTTTTGTGCGGCCTGGGACGAGACGCTCACGAGGGCTGCAAAAGCAGCGGCGAGCAGGGTGGGTAAACGAAGTCGGGACATGGTGTGGTTCTCCAGTTGATCAAGGGCGGACAGGAAGGCAGCGGCACCGCGAACGGTGGCTTGTCTCCCGGGCTTTTGTCCCGCCGTGTAACCTCAACTGGAGGTCGCCAACTCTCGGACCAGCCACTCGCGATAGCGAGCCGGAACCCTAGTCAGCCATTGCAAATTGTGGTGCCGCGAACCTGTGATGACTCCTGCACGCCTTTGGTTAAGCGAGAGCCGTGCCAAGTCGGCTTGAACCCTCTGGGTGGGGGCATGCAGGAAGGAGGGCGGATAAAGGGGGCGTGCGCCTTGCCTTGTCATGGTGCGTTGGCGCGCAACCGTGCACCGTAGATGGACGGGCTGGCCGCTGATCTGAAGGCCGATACCGTCTGGCACTCGGTGCAGGTTTGAAAGTCAAAACAGTTGTCAGTCGACTGCTGTTGCAGGTCTTTCAGGAGGCCTCCATGTTCTGTCAAAAAAAGCTCCGCCAAATATTCCTCAGCGTGTGTTTTGGTTTGGGCCTGTCCGGCTGTTACTACTATGCAGGTGGCGCCGATATTTATCCGACACCCTATTACTATCCTGGCTATTACTACTCACCTTACTACTACGGCGGCCCGCGTTTTTACGGCGGCTATCGTTACTATTATTTCAGTGGTCCCCGTCATCACCATCGCGGCGGACACTATCGCGGGCACCGCTGATCAGCTCATGAATGCAACGGCGCATCCGGCTTCCCCGACGCGCCGTTTTTCTTATGGGAAAGATGAAAAACCTTTCATCGGCTACTTGTTTCAACGTGTTGCAGGAACGCACCAGATTCCGAATTCACTGTCTGATATTTCGACAGTCGCCGAACCATTGACTGTCGCCTGCCAGCGTCGCTGGCATGGCTCACTCGCGGTCCAGGAGGCCGCTATGCTCTGTCAAAAAAAGCTCCGCCAAATTCTGCTGATTGTTTTATCGGGATTGTCTCTTGGTGCATGCGTGCCCTATTCCGATGGAGGATCCAGCTACTACCGTTCCGAGGTCTACACATCCCCAGCGCCGTACTACTCCGGTGGCGGGTCTTACTACTCTGATGGCCGTTACTACTCGGCCCCGCGCAGGTATTACTCGCCGCCTGCACGGTATTACCAGCCATCGCCGCGTTATTACTACCAGCCGCGGGTTTATCAACCGGCACCGCGCTATTACCAGCCGGCGCCACGAGCTGACTACCGCGTCTACCAGAACCGTGGATGGGACCGTCATGACCGCGGCGGTTGGGACGGTCGTAACCGGGGCGATTGGGACGGCCGGAACCGAGGCGGCCGGGGCGATGGCTATCGAGGCCACAGGGATCACCGTGATGGAAGAGGCGATCACCGCGGTCGGGGCGATCACGATGGCCGAGACGGCCACCGTTAACCATTCAATTAAAAACGGCGCATGAAGCGCCGTTTTTTTGTGCCTGGATTTCAGTACTCAGACAGATCGGCCAGAGGGTGCCGACCTTCCCATACCTTGCGAAAATGCGCCTCCACCGCAGCTTCCGGCACATTGTTGATGTCCGGCCAGTGCCAGTGAGGTTTCTGGTCCTTGTCGATCAACCGCGCGCGAACGCCCTCGCTGAACTCAGGATGACGGCAGCAGTTGAGGCTTATGGTGTATTCCATCTGAAAGACTTGAGCCAGTGACAGGTGCCGGGCGCGAACGATCTGTTCCCACACCAGATGAGCGGTCAGGGGCGAGCCTTCAGCCATGGTTTTGGCGGCACGACCGAGCAGCGGGTCGGAATGATCGCGCAGCGCACTGATGGCCTTCCAGGCGCAACGAACGTCGCTGACATCCAACAGTTCGTCGATCAGCTCGCGTCGAGGCAACCACTGCGCTTCGGGCATCTGCGCGAGCGCTTCCTGCTGCAAGGCCTTGAGCAGGCTATTGAGCTGCATGGCTGTCTGTTCCTGCCAGTTCAATTGCAGCAAACCTTCGAGCAGCTCATGTTGTTGATCATCACGCAGGAAGCGGTCGGCGAGGTCCAGATCGATTGCATCACGACCGTTCATCTGAGCGCCGGTTAGGCCGAGAAACAATCCGAGCTTGCCGGGCAACCGCGACAGAAACCAACTGGCGCCGACGTCCGGGTACAAGCCGATGCCGATCTCCGGCATCGCCAGCCGGCTGCTTGGCGTGACGATCCGAATGCTCGCCCCTTGCAGCAGCCCCATGCCACCGCCCAGCACGTAACCATGCCCCCAACAGATCAGCGGTTTCGGGTAGGTGTGCAGGTTGAAGTCGAGGCGATATTCTGCCGCAAAGAAGTGTGCAGCCAAGGGCGGCACTTCGCCGGGAAGGGCACGACACGCCTCCACCAGGCTGCGTACTTCACCGCCGGCGCAAAAAGCCTTGGCGCCATTGCCGCGCAGCAGCACGCAAACGATCTGTGGCTCCTTGGCCCAGGCGTCCAGTTGATCGCGCAGGGCGTTGATCATCGGTAAGGAGAGGGCGTTGAGGGACTTTTCGGCATCCAGGCTGGCAATGCCGATGCGTGCGCCGTCGGTGCCGGTGAGTTCTTCGAAGTGCAGATTCATCGTGACCTCGATCGGTAAATTGAGCGTTTAGTATGATCGCTCTATAGGAAAGTGCCGGATCTGCGTCAGATCAATTGACAAGCGTGATGGGCTTTCCTAGGGTTCGCCCCATTGTTTTTACCGGATGTAACCATGACTGCTGACGACCGTATCAAACTCGAACCGAGCTGGAAGGAGGCACTGCGTGCTGAATTCGACCAGCCTTACATGGCAGAGTTGCGCTCATTCCTGCAACAGGAACGCGCGGCGGGCAAAGAGATCTATCCACCCGGACCGATGATTTTCAACGCGCTCAATTCCACGCCGCTGGACAAGGTCAAAGTGGTCATTCTCGGTCAAGACCCTTACCACGGCCCGGGTCAGGCCCATGGGTTGTGCTTCTCGGTACAACCGGGCGTACCGGCGCCGCCATCGCTGGTGAACATTTACAAAGAGTTGAAGCGCGACCTGAACATCGACATTCCCAACCATGGCTACCTGCAGAGTTGGGCAGAGCAGGGCGTGTTGATGCTCAACACCACCATGACCGTGGAGCGCGCGAATGCCAACGCCCATGCGGGCAAGGGCTGGCAATATTTTACCGACCGGATTATCGAAGTGGTCAGCGAGCACCAGCCACATCTGGTGTTCCTGCTATGGGGCGCGCATGCGCAGAGTAAGCAGAAACTCATCGATGCCACCAAACACCTGGTGTTGACCTCAGTCCATCCATCGCCGCTGTCCGCTTATCGCGGCTTCCTCGGCTGCGGGCACTTCAGCCGGGCGAACAAGTTTCTGGAGCAGAATGGCGAGACGCCGATCGAGTGGCGGTTGCCGTCGGTCTGAAGATTGCCTTCGCGGGCAAGCCTCGCTCCTACAGATTTTGTGCCGGACGCAAACCCGCGACTAGCCGAAATCCTGTAGGAGCGAGGCTTGCCCGCGAAGAAGGCGACTCGGTCTATCAGGGAGAATCCGGCTCCCGGTTCCAATACCGAAACAACGGCTCCGCCAGAAACAATACAAACAACAACCGCATCACCTGCATCGCCGTCACCAACGGTACCGACAATTGCAGGGTTTCTGCCGTCAAACTCATCTCGGCAATCCCGCCGGGCATCATGCCCAAGGTCAGCGAACGCAGATCCAGCTGAGTCAGGGCACTCAAACCCAATGCCGCCAGGGTTGCGATCAACATGGTCAACACCGTGCCGAGCAGGGTTCGGCCCATGAAGGACGGTGCCCGCCGGAAGAACTGCCGATTGAAGTGGCAACCCAATCCACTGCCGATCAGCCACTGGCCGATCTGACTGCCGCCGTTGGGCAGTCCGATGTGCAGGTCCCAACCAATGCTCACCGCCGCACTCACCAGTAACGGTCCGAATAGCCACGGATTGGGCTGGCGCAGACGTTGCCAGATCCAGGCGGCAAGAGCGCCCGCCGGGAACAGAATCGCCAGCCAGCGCCAGTCGACGCTGCCGGCATGGGCGATCGGTGCACCGTCGCCCAATAGATATTTGAAGGCCGCCGGCACACACAGCACCACCACCAGCACCCGCAAACTCTGCCCCGCCGCGACACGGCTGAGCACCGCGCCGTTGCGCGCGCCGAGGTTGACCATCTCCCCGGAGCCACCGGGCATGCTGGAAAAGAATGCGGTGGCGCGATCTTCCCCGGTACGCCGCATCAACCAGACCCCGACCACCGCGGACAGGCTGGTGACCAACGCACCGAAGAAGATCAGACCGAAGTGGCTCAACACCTGCTCCATCACCACCGGGGTGAAGTGCAGGCCGATGCCGATACCGACGATCCACTGGCCGCACTTGCGCCCGCCAGGGATTTCCGCCAATTGCCAGGGAGTCAGGCAGCGCACCAGGATGATCGCCAGCAACGAGCCGACCATCCACGGTAGCGGCCAGCCGATCTGGCTGGCGAGGTAACCGCCCAGCAGACCGACCAGCGGTGTTCCCCACCAGCTTTTGAACGGGGTGCGATCAGACATCGGCGATAGCACGCCGGGCGACCGAACGTTTGCGCCAGATACGCAGGATCGGCACCAGCAGCATTACGACGATCAGCGCCCAGACACCCATGGTGATCCCGCTGGACCAGAGAATTTCCAGTGAACCGTTGGAGATCGACAAGGCGCGACGCAGATTCTGTTCCATCAACCCACCGAGAATGAAACCCAGCAGCACGGGCGACAACGGGAAGTCTAGCTTGCGCAGGATGTAACCGAAGATGCCGATACCGATCATCAGGAATAGGTCGAAGGTGGTCGCATGTACCGCGAAGACGCCGATGGCGGTGATGATCGCGATCATCGGTACCAGCGCCCAGTTCGGCACGGCGAGGATGCGGGTGAAGATACGGATCATCGGAATGTTGAGGATCACCAGCATTATGTTGGCAATAAACAACGAGGCAATCAGGCCCCAGACGATGTCCGGTTGCTGTTGGAACAGCAGCGGGCCCGGCGTGATGTTGTACAGCGACAGTGCGCCGATCATCACCGCAGTCGTGCCCGAACCTGGCACACCCAGCGTCAACATCGGCACCAGCGCGCCGCAAGCTTCAGCGCCGATAGCGGTTTCCGGGGCGGCGAGACCACGTTTGTCGCCCTGCCCGAATTTGCCGCTTGGGCCCGCGATGCGTTTTTCGGTCATGTAAGCCACGGCGCTGGCCAGCGTCGCGCCGGCACCAGGCAGCACGCCCATGATGAAACCGAGCACACCGCAACGCATGTTCACCCAGAACACCGAGGCGGCTTCCTTGAAGTTGAACATCATGCGACCGGTGGCTTTGAACGCTTCCTGACCGCGGTGGGTTTTTTCCAGCAGCAGGAGAATTTCACTGATGGAGAACAGGCCCAGTACCAGCACCACAAACTGAATGCCATCGGTGAGATGAATGTTGTCCCCGGTGAATCGGTACACACCGCTGTTGGCATCAATGCCGACGGTCGACAGGAACAGGCCGATCAGCGCGGCGATAAAGGTCTTCAGTGGTCGGTCGCCGGCCATGCCGCCGAGGCAGACAATCGCGAACACCATCAGGACGAAGTATTCCGCCGGACCGAAGGCAATCGCCCATTTCGCCAGAATCGGTGCAAACACCACCATCCCGCAGGTCGCGATGAAGGCGCCGATGAACGAGCTCCAGGCCGACAGCGACAGTGCAACCCCCGCCATGCCTTGACGCGCCATCGGGTAGCCGTCGAGGGTGGTCATCACGGTAGACGCTTCCCCCGGGATGTTCAGCAGGATCGAGCTGATCCGGCCGCCGTATTCACAACCCAGATAGACCGCTGCCAGCAGGATCAACGCCGACTCCGGTGGCAGGCCCAGGGCGAACGCGATGGGGATCAATAGCGCCACGCCGTTGATCGGCCCCAGGCCCGGCAGCAGGCCGACGACGGTGCCGATCAGTGTGCCACTGAGTGCGGTCACCAGGTTGTATGGCGTTAATGCGACACCGAAGCCGTGACTCAAATAACCAAGCGTATCCATATCAGTTCTCCAAAACGTCAAGCAGGCCCAAAGGCAGCGGGACGTCCATGACTTTGTCGAACAGCAGGTACAGGCCGATACTCATCAGGCTGATGATCACCGCGCTCGGCAACCAGCGTCCGCCGTACAGGCGCGCCATTGGAATGCCGATCAACAGGCTGCTGAGGATGAAGCCCAAGGGTTCGAACAGACCGGCGAAGATCAGCAACAACAGCACGCAAAGGCCAATCTTGTGCAGGGTCTCGCGATCCATCGGTGGATCGTCAGTCGTGTGGATGATCGGCGACGGGCGAAATACCATGTAAACCAGCCCCAGCCCCATCAGGCCCAACATCAATAACGGGAAGGCGCGGGGACCGATGGGTTCATAGGAAAACGGAGCCTGATAGGGCCAGGCCATCAGTATCAGGCACAGACAGGCCAGCAACAGCACCGAAGCAAAAATGCGTTGTATGAGCATGAGGAACTCCTGGGCCACGACCCCGAGAACCAGGGTCGTAGCCGCTAGACAGAGGCGATCACTGGATCAGGCCGAACTCTTTGGCCAGCACTTTGTAGTCCGCGACCTGCTTCTTCACGTAGGTGTCGAGCTCCGGGCCGGTCATGGCGAACGGGAACAGTTCACGCTGATCGCGCAGCTTGGCGAAGTCCTCGGAGGCCAGCAGTTTGTCGAAGGCGTCTTTCCACCAGGCGTAGTCTTCGTCGCTGACTTTTGGCCCGAGGTAGAAGCCGCGAACCACGGGCCAGACGATGTCGTAGCCTTGCTCTTTAGCCGTCGGAATGTTCTTCATTTCCGGCTCGTCCAGACGCTTCTCGGAGAACACCGCGAGCAGACGCATGTCGCCGCTCTGGATGTGTGGCATGGAGTCGGAGATGTCGGTGCTGCCGACCTGGATGTGGCCACCGAGCAAGGCGGTGGCGATTTCACCGCCGCCTTCGAGGGCGACATAACGCAGGTCGCGCGGGTTGATCCCGGCCGCCTTGGCGATCAGTGCGGTTTGCATCCAGTCCTGGCTGCCGACGGTGCCGCCGGAACCGATCACCACTTTGCTCGGATCTTTCTTCAGCGCCTGAACCAGATCGTCCAGGGTCTTGTAAGGCGAATCGCTTTTCACCGCGATGGCGCCATAGCTGGTGCCGACGGCGGCCAGCCAACGAACGTTGGTTTCATCGAAACGACCGAACTTGCCTTGTGCCAGGTTCAGCAGCGAACCGCTGGACCACGCCACCAGCGTGCCGGCATCGGCTGGACGCTGGGCGACCACCGCGTTGTACGCCACCGCGCCGACACCGCCGGGCATGTAGGTCACGCGCATCGGTTTGGTCAGCAGTTTTTCATTCACCAGCGCGCTTTGCGCCAGTTTGCAGGTCAGGTCGAAACCGCCGCCTGGCGAGGCCGGGGCGATGCATTCCGGACGTTTCGGTTCGGCCATCAATTGGCCGGCGAACAGCATGACGCCGGCGGCCAGAGCAACTTTACGCAGTGAGAGGTTCATTCAAGTCTCCTTGGGATTTTTGTTATGGACGTACTGAATTACCAAAGTGCAACGCTATAGCTCACCAGCAGACGCACTTCATCGGCATCGCGAGCGGAGTAGTTGGAACGGTAGGTGGCATTGCGCAGGCGTACGGCGACATCTTTCAGGGCGCCACTTTGTACGACGTATTTGATCTCGGTGTTGCGTTCCCACTCTTTGCCTTCATCACCGTTCTTGAGCTTGATGTTGTCACCGCTCAGGTAACGGCTCATGAAGCTCAGGCCCGGAATACCGAGTTTGGAGAAGTCATAGTCGTAACGCGCTTGCCAGGAGCGTTCTTCGGCGCCGGCAAAGTCGTTGATCTGCACGAAGTTGACCAGGTACGGATCACTGCCGTCGACGTAAGGGAAGGCGCTGTCACCGGACATGTGCTGATAACCGGCGCTGAATTTATGCCCGCTCAAGGCATAGCTCACCAGCCCGTTCAGGGATTGGTTGTCGATCTTGCCACCCCGGGCTGCGCCCTCGTCGTCACTGATGGCCAATCGCAGGTCGGTGCCGAACGTGCCGGGGCCGAACGGTTGCGAGGCGACCACGCCAAGGAAGTGCTGGTTGTAGATTTCATCGAGTTGGGCGAAGTGGTAGCTGCCGGTGATCTTGTCGGTGAACTTGTAATCCACGCCGCCAAAATCAAAGTGCTTGCCGGCCACGGTGCCGGCGAAACGGCTGTTCTTGTTGTTGAGGGCGATGTCCTCGAAGTCGGTGCTGTCGCGGTCCTTGGCTTTCTCCAGACGCCCGCCGGTGAAGGTCAGGTTCTTGATTTCTTTGGAGGTCAGCAGGCCGCCTTCAAAGGTCTGCGGCAGAATGCGCCCGTCGTTGGCTTTGAGAATCGGCAATTCCGGAATCAGGCTGCCGATTTTCAGTTCCGTGGCGGAGATTTTCATTTTGCCGGTCAGGCCGAGCTTGGAATATTCATCCGCCGCGCGCCCGTCGTCATGGGTCGGCAACAGGCCGGTGCCGGTGCGGTCCGGACTTGAATCGAGTTTTACCCCCAGCATGCCCAGCGCATCGACACCGAACCCCACGGTGCCGTCGGTGTAACCCGATTGCAGATTGAGCATGAACCCCTGGGCCCATTCGTCCCGCTTGGATTGCTGGGCGCTGGTACCGTCGCGAAAGTCGCGGTTGAAATACATGTTGCGGGTTTCGAAGGTTGCCGTACTGTCTTCGAAGAAGGCAGCCTGGCTCAACGGCGAAAAGCCGGCGAGGGCGGCGGCACTGGCAAGGGCGGTGTGGCTGAGGCGGGAAAAACGAGCAGGCGGGCAAGCCTGGAGCTGCATGGACAGCATGGTGACGTACTCCGTTTATTGTTCTTATTGGCGAAAACGCTTCGAGGCGTTTTTCGTACTGCTATGGGCACTAGCAACGGCAGTCGAAACTGTCCGTGGCTGGACTCTAACCGGCCAACCTTTCGCTAACCTTTCAGCTGACTTTCACGGTTTTCGGGCTTCACAGCGACGGATGCGGCTGTAAACTCCGCGCCAAAGAATGGCGTCGACCATCCCTGAATGAGGTAAAGATCCATGCGTGTTCTGCTCGTTGAAGACCATCTGCAGCTTGCCGAAAGTGTCGCTCAGGCGCTCAAGAGCACCGGGCTGACCGTGGATGTGTTGCACGACGGTGTGGCAGCCGACCTGGCCTTGAGCAGCGAGGAATACGCGGTGGCGATCCTCGATGTCGGCCTGCCGCGCATGGATGGCTTCGAAGTGCTGGCGCGCCTTCGGGCCCGGGGCAAGAACCTGCCGGTGCTGATGCTCACCGCTCGCAGCGACGTCAAGGATCGGGTCCATGGCCTGAACCTTGGGGCCGACGATTACCTGGCCAAACCCTTCGAACTGACAGAGCTCGAAGCCCGGGTCAAAGCCTTGCTGCGCCGCAGCGTGCTCGGCGGTGAACGCCAGCAGCGTTGTGGCGTGCTGGCCTATGATCTGGACACCCGGCGCTTCACCCTTGGCGAAGAATTGCTGACTCTGACCTCCCGTGAACAGGCGGTGCTCGAGGCCCTGATCGCCCGTCCCGGTCGGGTGATGAGCAAGGAGCAACTGGCCGCCCAGGTCTTCGGTCTGGACGAGGAGGCCAGTCCCGATGCCATCGAAATCTACGTTCACCGCTTGCGCAAGAAACTCGACGGCCAACCGGTAGCTATCGTGACCTTCCGCGGCCTTGGCTATCTGCTGGAAAGTCGCGATGCATAAGCTCAGCAGCCTGCGTTGGCGGTTGCTGTGGAACCTCGCGCTGTTGTTGGTGGTGTTGATGCTCGCCAGTGGTTTGAGCGCGTACTGGAACGGTCGCGAAGCCGCTGACACCGCTTATGACCGGACCTTGCTGGCCTCGGCGCGGACCATCGCCGCCGGCCTGTCCCAGCGCGACGGCAGCCTCAGCGCCAACGTGCCTTACGTGGCCCTCGATACATTCGCCTACGACAGCGCCGGGCGAATTTTTTACCTGGTCAACGACATCAACCAGAAGCTGATCTCGGGCTATGAAAACCTGCCGGCACCGCCGCCGGGAACGCCGCGTACCGATGATTATCCGGCGCTGGCGCGTTTCTATAACGCCACTTATCAAGGGCAGAACGTGCGAGTGGTCAGCCTGCTCAAAGCGGTCAGCGAGCCGAACATGAACGGCATGGCGGAAATCCGCGTGGCGGAAACCGATGAGGCACGGGTCCGCATGGCTCGTAGCCTGATGGCCGACACGTTGTTGCGTCTGGGCATGCTGGCGATCGGTGCATTGCTGCTGGTGTGGTTTGCGGTCAGTGCGGCACTGCGTCCGCTGGAGCGCTTGCGCACGGCGGTGGAAGAACGTCAGCCCGATGACTTGCGGCCATTGCCCTTGGTGGAAGTGCAGCACGAGTTGGGGCCGCTGGTGCGTGCGCTCAATCACTTTACCGAGCGTTTGCGCGGACAGTTCGAGCGCCAGGCGCAGTTCATCGCCGACGCCGCCCACGAATTGCGTACTCCGTTAGCGGCGCTCAAGGCACGGCTCGAACTGGGTATGCGGTCGAACGAACCCGAAACCTGGCGCAGCACCCTGGAAACCGCCGCCCAAGGCACGGATCGCCTGACCCATCTGGCCAATCAATTGCTTTCGCTGGCACGGGTCGAGAATGGCGCCCGGGCCATTGCCGAGGGCGGTGCGCAATTGCTCGACCTCAGTCAGTTGGCCCGTGAACTGGGCATGGCCATGGCGCCGTTGGCCCATGCACGTGGCGTGGCGCTGGCGCTGGAAGCCGATGAGCCGGTGTGGCTGCGCGGCGAGCCGACGTTGTTGAATGAACTGTTGAGCAACCTGGTGGACAACGCGCTGGCCCACACGCCGCCGGGCGGCAATGTGATCTTGCGGGTCATGGCGCCAGCGGTGCTGGAGGTCGAGGACGATGGTCCGGGAATTCCCCTTGAAGAACGGGATCGGGTGTTCGAGCGTTTTTATCGGCGTAACGAACAGGTGGCTGGATCGGGGTTGGGCTTGGCCATCGTCGGCGAGATCTGCCGCGCCCACCTGGCGCAGATCAGCCTGCATGATGGCGAGCGGGCGGGGTTGAAGGTGCGGGTGAGTTTTATTGCGGGGGAGTGATGGTGTTTGTTATGGCCTCTTCGCGGGCAAGCCTCGCTCCTACAAAATATATACGATGCTTTTGTAGGAGCGAGGCTTGCCCGCGAAGCTCTTAGTAAAACATCGACCGCGATTCTTCCAGATCCTTGCACATCGCCTTGTTCTCCGGATCGATCCCCAGCTTCTTGAAGGCCGGTACGCTGAATGGATCAATACGGGCCAGTGGATGATCGGTGTCCTTGTGGCAATACAGGCTAGCCACTTGCACCAGATCGACATAATCGACCCGTTCCGATTGCCGCTTGAAATCCAGATACAGCCCCGGCAGTTGCACCAGCATCTCCGGAAACTCCCAGACCCTGAGCAATTTATCGCCGAGCAGTGGGTGAATCCGGTCGATCACATGGTTGAGGCTGACCGGGTCAGACAGCAATTCATAGTGATCTTCGGCGTAGGTCAGGATCGGCAGTACACCAATCTGATGCACGAGCCCGCCGAGCGCGGCCTGATCAGGCTTGAGCTGTGTGTAATTGCGGCACAACGAATAGCTGACGCCGGCGATTTCCAGGCTCTTGCGCCAGACTTCGCGCATTTTCTGTTCCACCACTTCGGAACGGGCGTTGAAAATCTGTTCCATCACCAGGCCGATGGCCAGGTTGCTGCTGTAATTGACGCCCAGCCGGGTGATGGCCGTGTGCAGATCAGTCACTTCCTGGGTCGCGCGCAGCAACGGGCTGTTGACCACTTTGATCAGGCGCGCCGACAGCGCGGTATCGCGGCCAATCACTTTGCTCAGTGTGCTGACACTGATTTCCGGGTCTTCGGCGGCCTTGCGAATCTGCAGGGCCACTTCCGGTAACGTTGGCAGAACCAGGTCATCGTTATCGATGGCCTCAACCAAATCCTGTTGGACCTTATCCGCCAGCTCGCTCATTTCTTTTCTCTAGGGTATTGCGACAAGTGCTGCTGTTAACGCTGGATTTCGCGATCACGATCCAGTTGGTAAGGCAGGTCGAGCAGATGCAGGCCCGGACCTTCGAGTGCGCCAAGGTGCAGGTTGCCATCTTCTGCAGCTTCGGCTTGCAGCACGGCCAGGAGTTCAATGTTTTGCCCGGCGCGGGCGGCCAGCACCACTTCACCGATCGAACTGCTGTGGGTCGGGGAGAACAGTTGGGTACCGGGCTCCGGTAATTCGCTGGCTTCCAGCTGCAGGCGATACAGACGGCGCTTGAGCTTGCCCAGGTATTGCATGCGCGCGACGATTTCCTGGCCGGTGTAGCAACCTTTCTTGAAACTCACGCCACCGACGGCTTGCAGATTGAGCATCTGCGGAATGAACAGCTCGCGGGTGCTCGGCATGACCTGCCCGATTCCGGCGCGGATCTGGCCCAGCAGCCATTGATTCAATTCACCTTCGGCCAACAGAGCGGACAGCTTGCCCTTGATGGTGTCGGCTTGATCGGCACGAACCCAGAGTTCAGCGCGATCCGGCGAGACGCGAAGGGCGATAAGGCCGTCATTGCGCACCACGCTGTCGGTTTCTGCCGGTAGTTCCAGGCCCAGGCTGGTCAGTGCCGCATCGCCATGCTCAAGGCCAAAGCGAACCCAGCAGGCACTTTCATCGGTCAGTTTCGATTTGGAGAACACCGCGTACTTTTTCAGGTCCGCCAGTTGCGGCTCGATCAGCTCGCTGGCCATCGCCATGAGCACACCGTCGCCTTCCAGCAGAATGCGGAAACTCGACTGCATCCGGCCTTTCTGCGTGCAGCGCGCGCCAAGGCTGGCCTGGGTGTCACTCAGGTAATTAAGGTTGCAAGTCAATTGGCCTTGCAGGAATTTGCCGGCATCCGCGCCGCGTACCGCGAGAACGCCTTCGTGAGACAGGGTGCAGAAAAAAGCAGAATCGGCCATGGGTCATCGCAGGGTAAAGAGTCCGAGGGACATCATAAGGGGGCGCCCATGAAATGGGTAGTTCACAAAGGATCGATGGGGGCGACCAAAGCCGACTGTTCGAGCGGGCCCGGGGCTGTATACTTGCCGCCTATTTGAGGAGCGCTCCATGGTCGAAGATGTTGAACTGAATCGCCTCTACTGGCACAGCCGCCGCGGCATGCTTGAGCTTGACGTGTTGCTGGTGCCGTTTGTGAAAGAGGTTTACCCGCACCTCAACGAGGTCGATCGCGCATGCTACGTCAGGCTGCTCGAATGCGAAGATCAGGACATGTTCGGCTGGTTCATGGAACGTGCCGAATCGGAAGACCCGGAGCTTCAGCGCATGGTTCGCATGATCCTGGATCGTGTCCAGCCCAAGTAACGCGTTCGAATGCCGCTGGCATGCCTCACGGCATTTGCTGGCGGCGTATCTTCTGGCCCAGCTTTTCGCGCTGGGTTCGTTGTTTCTTCTTTCCCTACCGGTCTGGGCCAGTTTGCTCGGCGCGTTTTGCTGCCTGACTCATGGCGCTTGGGCATTGCCGCGTCAGATTTTGTTGACACACCCGCAGGCGTTTCGCGGCTTGCGTCGCGATGCCGATGGCTGGCAATTGTGGAATGAGGCGATGGGATGGCAGCCCGTGCAGCTGCGGCCGGACAGTCTGGCGTTGCCATTGATTGTGGTACTGCGTTTTCGTCTGCGCGATGAGCGACGGGTCAGGGCGATCTGTGTGCCGCGGGATTCGCAGGCGGCGGATGTGCACCGACGCCTGCGGGTTCGGCTCAAGTTCAGTCGGCGTAGGTGGGCGGCACCAGAATAGTGTCCAGGGCGACCGGCAGCATGTTCGGGTAGTCGAGGGTGTAATGCAGGCCGCGACTTTCCTTGCGCTCCATGGCTGACTGGATCATCAGTTCGGCAACCTGAGCAAGGTTACGCAACTCGATCAAATCCCGGCTGACCTTGTAGTTGCTGTAGAACTCGTCGATTTCGTCCAGCAACAGACGCACTCGGTGCTGAGCTCGTTGCAGACGTTTGTTGGTCCGCACGATGCCGACATAGTCCCACATGAATCGCCGCAGTTCGTCCCAGTTGTGCGCAATGATTACGTCTTCGTCCGAATCGGTAACCTGGCTCGCATCCCAAACGGGCAGGGCGGTCGGAATCGACACTTCTGGCAACTGTTCAAGAATGTCCGCAGCAGCCGAACGGGCGTAAACGAAACATTCCAGCAAGGAGTTGCTGGCCATGCGGTTGGCGCCATGCAGGCCGGTGAAGCTGGTTTCGCCAATCGCATACAGGCCCGGCACATCGGTGCGTCCCCGCTGATCGACCATCACGCCGCCGCAGGTGTAGTGCGCTGCGGGTACCACCGGAATCGGTTGCTTGGTGATATCGATGGAGAATTCCAGGCAGCGCTCATAGACCGTCGGGAAGTGCGTCTTGATGAAGTCTTCAGGCTTGTGGCTGATGTCCAGGTAGACGCAGTCGATACCCAGGCGCTTCATCTCATGGTCGATGGCGCGGGCAACGATGTCCCGTGGTGCCAGCTCGGCCCGTGGGTCGAAACGCTGCATGAAGCGTTCACCATTGGGCAGCTTCAGGTGGCCACCTTCGCCGCGCAGGGCTTCGGTGATCAGGAAACTCTTGGCTTGTGGGTGATAAAGGCAGGTGGGATGGAACTGGTTGAACTCCAGGTTCGCCACCCGGCAGCCCGAACGCCAGGCCATGGCGATGCCATCACCACAAGCCCCGTCGGGGTTGCTGGTATAGAGGTAAACCTTTGCCGCGCCGCCCGAGGCAAGGATCACGAAGCGTGCGCCGTAGGTATCGACTTCACCGGTACCGCGGTTGAGCACATAGGCGCCGAGGCAACGATCGCCTTCAAGGCCCAGGCGCTTTTCGGTGATCAGGTCGACCGCGACCCGCTGCTCCAGCAGTTCGATGTTGGGGCGCTGCTTGGCCTGATCGAGCAGGGTTCTGAAGATCGCCGCGCCCGTCGCATCGGCAGCGTGGATGATGCGCCGATGGCTGTGACCGCCTTCGCGGGTCAGGTGAAACTCGAAACCACCGTCTTCGGTGCCGGACTGTTCATCGCGGGTAAAAGGCACGCCTTGGTCGATCAGCCATTGAATCGCCTCTCTGCTGTGCTCGACAGTAAAGCGCACAGCGTCTTCATGGCACAGGCCACCGCCGGCGTTGAGGGTGTCATCGACATGGGATTCGACAGTGTCAGTGTCATCCAGAACGGCAGCGACACCGCCCTGGGCCCAGAAAGTTGAGCCATTGGCGAGGTCGCCTTTGCTCAATACGGCGATGCGCAAATGACCGGGCAAGGTCAGCGCAAGGCTCAAGCCGGCAGCACCGCTGCCAATTACCAGAACATCGTGTTGAAACTGTTGGCTCATTTCAGGATTCCGCTCAAAGCGACCCGGGACGGGGTTGGCGCAAGACAGCTGGATCGGCGAGTCAAGACAGCCATACAGCCCACTAGTATATAGAGGGGGGGAGCGGCACAATAGCCGGGCTCACATGGCATTGTGAAACTACTGTGACGGAAAAGGCTGGACGCTTCGTCGGAAGTTTTTTTGACGGCTTCGGCGACAAGGCAACTGTATCGTGGATTTAACAGTCTTTTTCTCTTCACAGTTGCACAATGCCGGTTTCGGGCAGCTATAAATATGGAACTTTTGCCAAAGGCCCAAGATCAATAGACGGTTGCCTGAAACAAGGGACAGTGTCGGCTTCGGTGCGGGACTTGCGGTTGGGTCCTTGCTGACGAATCCGATGACAAGATTATTCGCGCAGCCGGGTTATCCCGCGCTGCGCTTTTCGTGCGTGCCAAATCAGAGCGCGCCGGAAACTTGCTTGAAGGGGGAGAACTTTTGCGAAAAGCCCGAGTCTATGTTTGCAAGTCTGGTCGTTCAGTAATGCAAGCCTCCTTCGAGCTTATCGAGGAGTGTTCATGCTAACCCAGGAAGAGGATCAGCAGCTGGTCGAGCGCGTTCAACGCGGCGACAAGCGAGCTTTCGATCTGCTAGTGCTGAAATACCAGCACAAAATTCTCGGGTTGATCGTGCGTTTCGTGCACGACACCCATGAAGCCCAGGATGTCGCACAGGAAGCCTTTATCAAGGCATACCGTGCACTTGGTAATTTTCGCGGAGACAGCGCGTTTTATACGTGGCTTTACCGCATCGCCATCAACACGGCGAAAAACTATCTGGTTTCACGCGGCCGTCGGCCGCCGGATAGCGATGTCAGTTCCGAGGATGCAGAGTTCTACGATGGCGATCATGGCCTCAAGGATCTCGAGTCGCCAGAACGTGCATTGCTGCGGGATGAGATCGAAGGCACCGTCCATCGAACCATTCAGCAACTGCCAGAAGATTTGCGTACGGCTTTAACTTTACGTGAATTCGATGGTCTGAGTTACGAGGACATTGCCAGCGTCATGCAGTGTCCGGTGGGTACCGTGCGCTCCCGGATTTTCCGCGCCCGGGAGGCCATCGATAAAGCCCTGCAGCCGTTGTTGCAGGAAAACTGAGACAGCGGCGACAGCCAAGAGAGGAACGCCATGAGTCGTGAAGCCCTGCAGGAATCGCTGTCCGCAGTGATGGATAACGAAGCGGACGAATTGGAATTGCGTCGGGTGTTGAATGCCTTCGACGATGTTGAAACCCGCGATACCTGGGCTCGTTACCAGATCGCTCGGGCAGTTATGCACAAGGATTTGTTGCTTCCTCGTCTGGACATCGCTGCGGCAGTTTCTGCTGCGCTGGCTGACGAAGCCGTACCGGCAAAAGCTTCTCGCGGTCCATGGCGCAGCCTGGGTCGTCTGGCAGTCGCTGCTTCGGTGACCGTTGCCGTGCTGGCGGGTGTTCGTCTGTACAACCAGGACGAGATCGCCGGTGTCGAGTTGGCCCAGCAATCCAGTCAACCGGGTCTGACCGCTCCTCAGGTCAAGGGCCCCGCTGTATTGGCAGGCTACAATGAGAGTTCGGAAGCCACTGGCCCTATGGCCAACGGCGTATTGCAAGGTCAACCAGGCTGGCACGATCAGCGTCTGCCAGGTTACTTGCGCCAACATGCTCAACAGGCTGCATTGAAAGGTACTGAGAGCGCTCTGCCTTACGCTCGTGCAGCAAGCCTGGAAAACCGTTAAGGAGGATCATGCGCGCCATACCTCTACTTACGCTTCTGCTCAGTGGCTGGTTTGTTGTTCCAGCCCACGCCGATGAAGCCCAGGACTGGCTGAAGCGTCTGGGACAGGCGGAGCAAACGCAGAGCTTTCACGGTACTTTCGTCTACGAGCGTAACGGTAGTTTCTCTACCCATAACATCTGGCATCGCGTCCAGGATGGCAAGGTCCGCGAGCGTTTACTCCAGCTCGACGGCTCGGCACAGGAAGTCGTGCGCATTGATGGGCATACTCAATGCGTTAGCGGCACACTGATAGCAGGGCTGGGGGACTCACCCAACTCCACCGCTCGTGCACTCGATCCACAAAAGCTAAAGAATTGGTATGACCTTGCCGTCATCGGCAAGTCGCGTGTGGCCGGGCGTTCGGCAGTGATCGTGTCGTTAAAGCCTCGCGATCAGCATCGCTACGGTTTTGAGCTGCATCTGGACAAGGAAACCGGTTTGCCGTTGAAGTCATTGTTGCTCAATGACAAAGGGCAACTGCTGGAGCGGTTCCAGTTCACCCGACTGGATACTGCCGAGGTGCCTTCCGACAGCGATTTGCAGGCAGGTTCTGATTGCAAAACCATTACCCTCGACAGTGACAAGGCTTCCGCCGTCAAAACTGCGCAGGTCTGGCATTCGGACTGGTTACCGCCAGGTTTCGAGCTGACCAGCAGTACCTCTCACAAGGACCCGGAGACCAAAGCCCAGGTCAACAGTCTGATGTTCGACGACGGTCTGGCCCGATTCTCGGTGTTCCTTGAGCCGTTGAATGGCGCAACAGTCACTGACACGCGCACCCAGCTGGGGCCAACCGTCGCTGTCTCCCGGCGATTGACTACACCGCAAGGCGAGATGATGGTGACCGTGGTCGGTGAAATACCGATTGGCACCGCCGAACGGATTGCGCTGTCCATGCGCAACGATGCCGCGGCTACCAGCAAGCAGTGAGCTGATCAGCCATGCTCGCCCATCAGGGGCTGGTTGGAGCAGGGATCGGTAATGGCTGTCGCGCCATTAATGTCTCGAAATGTTTTGCCGAGCATTTTCATTTGCAAATATCCCGAAAATTTTTTATAGGTCAGAGCCCCCTCGGCTCTGGCCTTGTTTGTTGTTCCCGGAACAAAAATACCGGCGTATCGTTTCCGGTGTTCCTTGCTCCATATCGCTTAACCATGCTCGTCGTAACGGGAGCCGTATGTCGATACCACGCTTGAAGTCTTATCTCTCCATTTTTGCCACCGTGCTAGTGCTCGGTCAGGCGGTCGCTGCGCAAGCGGTCGAGTTGCCTGACTTCACGCAGTTGGTCGAGCAAGCCTCGCCCGCGGTGGTTAACATCAGTACTACCCAGAAGCTGCCGGACCGTAAGGTGTCCAGCGAGCAAATGCCTGACCTTGAAGGCTTGCCGCCGATGCTGCGCGAGTTCTTTGAACGAGGCATGCCGCAGCAGCCGCGTTCCCCCCGTGGCGATCGTCAGCGTGAAGCCCAGTCCCTGGGCTCGGGCTTTATCATTTCGTCCGACGGTTACATCCTGACCAACAACCATGTGATTGCCGATGCCGACGAAATTCTCGTGCGCCTCGCCGATCGCAGTGAATTGAAGGCCAAGCTGATCGGTACCGATCCGCGCTCTGACGTCGCTTTGCTGAAAATCGAAGGCAAGGACCTACCGGTTCTGAAGCTTGGCAAGTCGCAGGACCTGAAAGCCGGTCAGTGGGTCGTGGCCATCGGTTCGCCGTTCGGCTTTGATCACACGGTGACCCAAGGTATCGTCAGCGCCATCGGCCGTAGCCTGCCGAACGAAAACTATGTGCCGTTCATCCAGACCGACGTGCCGATCAACCCGGGCAACTCCGGTGGTCCGCTGTTCAACCTGGCCGGTGAAGTGGTCGGCATCAACTCGCAGATCTACACCCGTTCCGGCGGCTTCATGGGCGTGTCGTTCGCGATCCCTATCGATGTGGCGATGGACGTTTCCAATCAGCTGAAAAGCGGCGGTAAAGTCAGCCGTGGCTGGTTGGGCGTAGTCATCCAGGAAGTGAACAAGGATCTGGCCGAGTCGTTCGGTCTCGAGAAGCCGGCCGGTGCGCTGGTGGCTCAGATCCAGGATGACGGTCCGGCTGCCAAGGGCGGCCTGCAAGTGGGCGACGTGATCCTCAGCATGAACGGTCAACCGATCGTCATGTCCGCCGATCTGCCGCACTTGGTGGGCGCGCTGAAGGCTGGCTCGAAAGCCGATCTTGAAGTGATCCGCGAAGGCAAACGCAAGAACGTCGAGCTGACCGTCGGCGCTATCCCTGAGGAAGGCAAAGAGCTGGAAGCCCTGCCTAAATCCAGCGTCGAGCGCAGCAGCAATCGCCTGGGTGTTTCCGTGGTTGAGTTGACCGAAGAGCAGAAGAAAACCCTCGACCTCAAGGGTGGTGTGGTTATCAAGGAAGTTCAGGATGGCCCTGCTGCCCTGATCGGCTTGCAGCCGGGCGACGTGATCACTCACCTGAACAACCAGGCGATTGGCTCCTCCAAGGAGTTCACGGACATTGCCAAGGCGCTGCCGAAAAACCGCTCGGTGTCGATGCGGGTTCTGCGTCAAGGACGCGCCAGCTTCATCACCTTCAAACTGGCTGAATAAACCGGTTGTCGGCTGAATAAAAAACCGCCTCGAAAGAGGCGGTTTTTTTGTACCTGGATTTTTTGTTTCTGAAGCGGTCAGCCCATCATGTCCTTGACCATGCGTTCCTGCTCCATCAACTCACGTTGCCGTGCGTCGATCCGCGATGACAGCGGGAAGTTGCTGCCAGCCTTGCGCTTGGCGAAGTCCAGTTGCTGGATTGCCTGGCGATAGTCGCCGACCAGCGCAAAGTACTCTGCGCGAGCTTGATGCAGGCCGATGATGTTGCCCGACAGGCCACGAGTCTCGGCCACCATGTACCAGACGTCCGGATCATCGGGTCGGCTCTTGAGCAGGGTCTCCAGTGCTTTTTCCGCTTCGGCCGCTCGATTCTGCTTGAGCAACAGGTCGACGCGCACCTGATTCAGCGGGTAGTTGCCGGGGTATTGAGTGAGCATTCGGTCGACCCGAGATTGAGCATCGGGCAGACGATTATTGGTGATGTCCAGATCGACCTGCGCCAGGTTGTAGATGATCTCGTTCGGCGATTTGGCCAGCAGCAGCTTGAGGTTCTCCCGAGCCTCATTTAACTGGCCACCCTTGATCTGGGCGATTGCCAAGCCATAGCGCGCGACATCGTTTTTCGGGTTTTCATCGAGTTGGGCCCGAAAGCGCTTGGCGCCCAAGCCTGGGGTTTCTTCATAGATCAGTTGCACGCGCGCCCGAATCAGCTGATAACGCATGCTGTCTTCGATACCGCCCGGTTTGGCCTGTTCGGCGCGGTTGCGGGTGTCGGCGATCCGCGATTCGGTTACCGGGTGAGTCAGCAGGAATTCTGGTGGCTTGGCGTCGAAGCGGTACTGGCGCATCAGCCGTTCGAACATGGTCGGCATCGAGCGCGGATCGTAACCGGCCTTTTCCAGATTCATGATGCCGATACGGTCGGCTTCCTGTTCATTCTGGCGCGAGAAGCGTCGTTGTTCCTGAATCGCCGCTGCCTGAGTACCGGCAATGGCCGCGATCCCTGCATCGCCTGCACCGGCCGCGGCAATCACGATGCCAGCCAGCAGCGCAGCCATCATGGGCACTTGCATGCGTTGCGACGCTTCGACACCGCGGGCGAAGTGACGCTGCGACAAGTGAGCCAGTTCGTGGGCCATTACCGAAGCATATTCACCCTCGGTCTGGGCATTGAGGAACAAGCCACCGTTGACGCCGACGATTCCGCCCGGCGCGGCAAAAGCGTTGAGCTGCGGGCTGTTGATCAGGATGAACTCCAGGCGCCGGTCATTGACCTGGCTGGTTTCTACCAAACGGTAGACGCTGGATTCGACGTAATCCTTGAGCTGCGGATCGTTGAGCTGCGACACCTGACTGCGCAACAGCGCCAGCCAGGCACGGCCCAATTGGTGTTCCTGTTGCGGCGAGACGATGGCAGAACTGGCGTCACCAAGTGACGGCAAGTCGTCGGCGAAGCCCGGTGAGGCGAGCAGGCAAGCGAGCGTCAGCAGGGTAGGGCGCAAAAAAGTCATGCACAAAGCCTTAGTCGACAAAGACCTTACTGTAGCCGGACACTACGCTTGGGACCAGATATTCTAAGCTGCTTAACCCCCTGCCCCGGAGTGATTCGATGACTGACGCTGTAACCCACGACGCCGAACTGGACGCCAGCGGTCTGAATTGTCCGTTGCCGTTGCTCAAAGCCAAACTGGAGCTCAACCGACTGGCCAGCGGTGCGGTACTCAAGGTGATCGCCACCGATGCAGGTTCCCAGCGCGACTTTCGCACCTTTGCCCGATTGGCCGGTCATACGCTGCTTCGTGAAGAAGATGAGGCGGGCGTTTACCGCTATTGGTTGAAAAAAGCCTGAAACCTGCTGCGTTCGTTTTTAAGGATTATTGATGTTCAAGGTGTTACGCGACTGGATTCAGCGCTATTTCTCGGATGAAGAAGCCGTGGTGCTGGCGGTGCTGCTGTTTCTGGCATTTACCGCGGTGCTTACCTTGGGTGGAATGCTCGCGCCCGTATTGGCCGGTATGGTGCTGGCGTATCTGATGCAGGGGCTGGTGGTGACCCTCGAACGCCTGCGCGTGCCGGGTGGCGTGGCGGTGGGGCTGGTTTTCGCGTTGTTCATGGGGTTGTTGCTGGTCTTTATCATCGTCGTGGTACCACTGCTCTGGCACCAATTGATCACGCTGTTCAACGAATTGCCCGGGATGCTCGCCAAGTGGCAGTCGCTGCTGTTGCTGCTGCCTGAGCGCTACCCGCACCTGGTGTCGGATGAGCAAGTGCTGCAGGCGATCGAAGTGGCACGGGGCGAGATCGGCAAGTTCGGCCAGTGGGCGCTGACATTCTCGCTGTCGAGTCTGCCGCTGCTGGTGAACATCATGATCTACCTGGTGCTGGTGCCAATCCTGGTGTTCTTCTTTCTCAAGGACCGGGAGATGATCGGCCAGTGGGTGCGCGGTTATCTGCCGCGCGAGCGGGCGCTGATCACCCGGGTCGCCCAGGAAATGAACCGGCAGATCGCCAATTACATTCGCGGCAAGGTCATCGAAATCTTCATTTGCGGTGGCGTGACTTACATCGCGTTCGTGGCGCTGGGGCTCAACTATTCGGCGCTGTTGGCGTTGCTGGTGGGTGTGTCGGTGGTGGTGCCTTACGTCGGGGCGGTGGTGGTGACCGTGCCAGTGCTGCTGATTGCACTGTTCCAGTGGGGCTGGAGCGACCAGTTCATCTATTTGATGGCGGTCTACGGGATCATCCAGACACTGGACGGCAACGTGCTGGTGCCGCTGCTGTTCTCGGAAGCGGTCAACCTGCACCCGGTGGCGATCATTTGTGCGGTGCTGTTGTTTGGCGGGTTGTGGGGCTTTTGGGGCGTATTCTTTGCGATTCCCCTGGCGACGCTGTTCAAGGCCGTGCTGGATGCCTGGCCGCGCAAAGAACCGGTGGTGGCACCGCTGCTTTAATTGTCAGCCTCGAGGGCCTCTTCGCGGGCAAGCCTCGCTCCTACATCCAGGGTTTGAAATCTTGTAGGAGCGAGGCTTGCCCGCGAAGGCGTCCGGACAGGCGCCCAAATAATCAGGCCTTGTTCAGCGCCTGAGCAGCAGCCAAAACCGCATCCACATGCCCCGGCACCTTCACGCCGCGCCATTCCTGACGCAGTACGCCGTTCTTGTCGATCAGGAACGTGCTGCGATCAACGCCCATATATTCTTTGCCGTAGAGCTTTTTCAGCTTGATCACGTCGAACAGCTGGCACAGCGCTTCTTCTTTGTCACTGATCAGCTCGAAAGTGAACGCCTGCTTGGCCTTGAAGTTTTCATGGGATTTCAGGCTGTCGCGAGACACGCCGAAAACTTCGGTATTGGCGGCTTTAAAGGCGTCAAGCTGATCACGAAAACCCTGACCCTGGGTGGTGCAGCCCGGTGTGCTGTCCTTCGGATAGAAGTAAATCACCACCTGCTTGCCTTTGAGGCCCGCGAGGCTGACGGATTGCCCGCTGGTGGCGGGTGCTTCGAAGTCGGCAACCGGTTGGTCGATGGCTACGGCCATGAAAGCTTCCTTACATTGGGTTTTGTGGGCGCCACGGTTCAATCAGTGCGTCCAGGTTCATGGCGTCGGCGAAATCCAGGAACTGGTCACGCAACCAGCTGATCTGGGTGCCGGCCGGCAAGGTCACGGTAAACGTGGCGTTAAGCATGGTGCCGCCTGTCTGCGGGGCCTGATAGGTGTCGCAGGTCAAGTTCTCCAGCTCGACGTTGTGATCCATGAAGAACTGGCACAGCTCGTTGATGATGTCCGGACGGTAGGCCGAGCTGACGTAGGCAACGTAGGGCAGTGCCTGGGGACGGTTCTCCAGGGCAGCGCTGCGGACCACGTTAACGGTGAAGGCGTGCCGTTTGGCCAGCACTGGCAGGCTGCCTTCGAGGCGCGCCAGGGCGTCCCAGCTGCCTGAGATTTCAAGGATCAACGCACTGCATTCGCCATGACGCGTCAGGCGAGAGGTGACCACGGCGCAGCGGTTTTCATGGCTGGCGCGGCACAGGACGTTAGTCAGCTCCATGGGGTTGGCGCCGAGGGCACTGATGACAAGGAATTGTTCGCGAACTGTGGGGGTGGACATGCAGCATTCCTAAAGCGATGAGCGGTCGATACTTTTATAGGCTTTTTTTACCGGGACGAGCCTGCGGATGCGAATTCAGAAAACCCGGCCGAAGGTTGCAACGTGCTCCAGTATGGCAAGAGCGAGGGGTGGCAACGCTGGATCGGGGCTTGTGATGCCGAAAATGGAGGCTGGAACGCGGCGTACGAGCTTATCAGTACCGATCAAAGTCTGAAGGGTAGCGAAAAGCAGCGCCAAGGGGAATGGCAGCAGCGCAGTACTTCGCTTGTACAAGCATCTTGGCGCCAGTACCATTACCGCTCTCTTTTTCCGGCAGGAGCGGTTGCATGATTGCGGGCAGTATGGTGGCACTGGTCACACCCATGGATGCACAGGGTCGTCTCGACTGGGACAGCCTGAGCAAACTGGTGGACTTCCACCTGCAAGAGGGCACCAACGCCATCGTGGCGGTCGGCACTACAGGTGAGTCGGCCACGCTTGACGTGAACGAGCACATCGAAGTGATTCGTCGCGTGGTTGCCCAGGTTGCAGGGCGTATTCCGGTGATCGCCGGTACGGGCGCCAATTCGACGCGCGAAGCGATCGAACTGACCACCAACGCGAAGAACGCCGGCGCCGACGCGTGCCTGCTGGTAACTCCTTATTACAACAAGCCGACGCAAGAAGGCCTGTACCAGCACTTCAAGGCCATCGCCGAAGCCGTCGACATCCCGCAGATCCTTTACAACGTGCCGGGCCGTACCGCATGCGACATGCAGGCCGAGACGGTGATCCGCCTGTCGACCGTGAAGAACATCATCGGCATCAAGGAAGCCACGGGCGACCTGCAGCGCGCCAAGGACATCCTGGCCGGCGTGAGCAGCGACTTCCTGGTGTATTCCGGTGACGACGCGACCGCGGTCGAGCTGATGCTGCTCGGCGGCAAGGGCAATATTTCGGTGACCGCCAACGTCGCACCGCGCGCCATGAGCGAGTTGTGTGCCGCGGCCATGGCTGGTGATGCCGTCAAAGCCCGGGCTATCCACGAAAAGCTGATGCCGCTCAATAAAACCCTGTTTATCGAATCCAACCCTATCCCCGTGAAATGGGCACTGCATGAAATGGGCTTGATGCCGGACGGTATCCGTCTGCCGCTCACCTGGCTCAGTGCTGCCTGTCACGAACCGCTGCGGCAGGCCATGCGCCAGTCCGGCGTCCTGGTTTAATTGAGGAAGTACTACGCATGAAGCGATTGGCCGGACTTTCCGCACTTGCCTTGATTATCTCCAGCACCAGTGGCTGCGGATGGATCTGGGGCCCGGAAGGTTATTTCCGTGACCGTGGTAGCGACTACCTGGAAGCGCAACAGACTGCACCGATGCAACTGCCACCGGACGTCAGCACCGCCAAGCGTCTGGATCCGCTGTTGCCGATCCCGCGCAACGTGGCCGACGACACCGCCAAGGGCGAATACATCGTGCCTCGTCCGCAGCCGTTGTCGGCAGCGGCTGATGCCAGCGACTACACCCTGCAGAAGAGCGGCGATTCGCGTTGGGTCATGGCCCAGCACCCACCGGCCGAAGTCTGGCCCGTGGCCGTGCAGTTCTTCCAGGACAACGGTTTCCGTCTGGACGAGCAACGCCCACAAACTGGCGAATTCACCACCACCTGGCAGCGTTCCGATGAACTGTCCGCAGCAATGGCCAAGCGCCTGAGCGCAGCCGGTGTCGGCGCCGACAGTGAAAGCCGTGTGCGGGTGCGTATCGAACCAGGCGTTCAGCGCAACACCAGTGAAGTCTATGTGGTCAGCGCCGAGCGTCCTGCCGGCAGCACCGCCAATGTGGATTTCACCAATCGTTCGGTTAACACCGGCCTGGACGCAGCACTGGTCGACGACATGCTGGCAAGCATGAGCCGCACCTCGGAGAAGGGCGGTTCGGTCTCCATGCTGGCCTCTCGTGATTTCGATACGCCAAGTCGTGTCAGCCTGACCGAAGATGGCAGCGGCAACCCGGTGCTCAACGTCGGTTCCGATCTGGATCGTGCCTGGTCGAGTGTCGGTCGTGCGCTGGAACAGGGCGAATGGCGTGTTGAAGACATCAACCGCAGCCTGGGCCTGTACTACATCAACCTCGCCGAAAAAGCCGAGAAAAAGGACGAGAAGCCAGGTTTCTTCGGCAGTCTGTTCGGCAGCAAGCCGGACAAGGAAGAAGTTGAAGCCCGCGCCGAGCGTTATCAGGTTCGCCTGAGCAAGGTTGGCGAGAACGTGCAAGTCACCGTCGAGAAAAACATCAACACCGTGGCGCCAGCAGACGTGGCGCGTAAAGTGTTGACCGTGATTCAGGACAACCTGGGCTGATCACATGCGTTTTGCCGTTCTCGGCAGCGGTAGCCAAGGGAACGGCACGCTGATAGCCAGCGATGACACGTATGTACTGGTGGATTGTGGTTTCTCCCTGCGAGAAACCGAAAAACGCCTGCTGCGACTGGGTGTGAACCCTTCGCAGCTGAGCGCGATACTCGTGACCCACGAACATGCCGACCACGTGCATGGCGTGGGTTTGCTGTCTCGGCGTTACAATCTGCCTGTCTACCTCAGTCGCGGGACCCTGCGCGGGATGCGCAAACCGATTGAACCCGCAGGCTTTCTGGCTGGCGGCGAGCAACTGCAAATCGGTAACCTGAGCATCGGCGTCATTGCCGTGGCCCATGATGCACAGGAGCCGACGCAGTATGTCTTCAGCGACGGTCAGCGGCGTTTCGGCCTGTTGACCGACCTGGGCTCGTATTGCAACAAGGTGCTGGACGGCTATCGGGACCTCGATGCATTGATGATCGAGTCCAACCATTGCCGTGACATGCTGGCTCGCGGTCACTACCCGTACTTTCTCAAGCAGCGGGTGGGCGGTGAATTGGGACATTTGAACAACCATCAGGCGGCATTCCTGGTGGCCGAGTTGGGCTGGCAAGGCCTGCAACACCTGGTCCTGGCCCATCTGAGCAGCAAGAACAACCTGCCGCAGCTGGCCCGGCAATGTTTTGTCGACACCCTCGGGTGCGACCCGGACTGGCTGCAACTGGCCGATCAAGATTCAGGGCTCGACTGGCGACACATCGCCTAGCCCACCTACTTAGCAAGCGGAGCCCATCATGGAAAAACGTGAAGAACTCTACCGCGGCAAAGCCAAATCGGTTTACAAGACCGATGACGCTGACCGCTTGATCCTGCTGTTTCGCAACGACACTTCGGCGTTCGACGGCAAGCGCATCGAGCAGCTCGACCGCAAAGGCATGGTGAACAACAAGTTCAACGCCTTCATCATGCAGAAACTCGAAGCAGCCGGCGTGCCGACCCAATTCGACAAACTGCTGGGCGACAACGAATGCCTGGTGAAGAAGCTCGACATGATCCCGGTCGAGTGCGTCGTGCGTAACTACGCCGCCGGCAGCCTGGTCAAGCGTCTGGGCGTCGAAGAAGGTATGAAGCTCAACCCTTACACCTTCGAACTGTTCCTGAAGGACGACGCCAAGGGCGACCCGTTCATCAACGAATCCCACGTCGTGGCATTCGGTTGGGGCACCGCCGAGCAACTGGTTCGCATGAAAGAACTGTCGCTCAAGGTCAACGAAGTCCTGAGCAAACTGTTCGACGACGCCGGCCTGCTGCTGGTCGACTTCAAGCTTGAGTTCGGCGTTTTCTCCGACGGCTCCATCGTCCTGGGCGACGAGTTCAGCCCGGACGGCTGCCGTCTGTGGGACAAGGCCACCGGCAAGAAAATGGACAAGGACCGCTTCCGTCAGGGCCTCGGTGACGTCATCGAAGCTTACGAAGAAGTCGCCAATCGTCTGGGCGTACCGCTTTAATCGACGCAAGCATCTGATAGCACGGAAAAATTTCGCTTAGGGGGGTTCGCTTCCGGCAAAAGTGTTGTTATGATGCGCGCCGTTGGAGAGATGCCAGAGTGGCCGAATGGGACGGATTCGAAATCCGTTGTACCTTCACCGGTACCTAGGGTTCGAATCCCTATCTCTCCGCCATTACATAGAAAAAGCCCCGTAGCTGAATAAGCTACGGGGCTTTTTCGTTTGTGCAGATTTTTCCGACCGGCCACTTTCGGGTTCGTCCCTACTTTTGCCCAGGTTTTTGGTGTCGGATGAATCAGCACAGCAACGTAAGAAAAATATGCATATTTACGGGAAAACTGACTTCAGCGAGTCGCTTTAATTACCACCCCCTGTATTTGTTGATCGCTTCGTGAATCAAGGGTCTACCTTCGAAACATCCCCTGACATTGAAAGACATTGCCTCAAAAATTCCTCATCTACTCTGGTTTCGCAGGTCACTGATCTGTCGTAATCAGCAGTCGCAAGGAGCGATCAATGTATTTTGAGATTTACAGGCAAACCCGTGGTATCGCACAAACCGGCAAGGGCCAATGGCGCTGGCGTTTGCGGGCGGGAAATCATGAAACGATTGCCAGTGGGGAGGCTTACGTCAACAAGTCTGATTGCGTGCATGCCATCAGTCTGATCAAAGGGACTCACGATCAGACCCCGGTCAGGGAAATATAAGCTCGAGGGCGACGAAGCTGCTCAATGGGAGCAGCTTCGTTTTAACCGGGCGGTCTTACGGCTGTGAATGGCCCAGTTTTCTTTTTATCAGGTCGTAGACTTCCTTGTGGGTGGAGTTGTTCAGGGCGTTGTTCTTGCAAGCCAAGGCCAGGAACGTTTTAACCTCTTCCTTTGCGTGAGGGTAAAGGCCTGCGACGTAGTCGGCTTCATGAACCTGGGTGCAGTTGAAGTGTTTGTCGTCTTTTGCTTTATCTCTAGCCATTGCGAGGCTCCTTTGAGTTCAAATGGTTTTCGGTGGTCAGGGTCGTTTTGCCCCAAACGTTGCTGAGCTTAGGGGCGCAATCGCTTCCTGCCAGACGAACGACGAAATCAGGAAGGGGCTGTAGGACGAAGCCGCTGTCTGCATTTTTGGATTAAACGCAAACTGCTTGAGTCGCATAGACGCCGATTACGACACCTCCCTAAACTGTCATCCAAGTCTTGGGGATCGGGGGGCAATGGATGAATCGCAACGAACTGCGCAAGGCCGACATCAATCTGATGGTGGTGTTCGAGACATTGATGCTCGAACGCAACGTCACACGGGTGGCGGAGAAGCTGTTCCTCGGTCAGCCGACCATCAGTGCGGCGCTGAACCGCTTGCGGACGATGTTCAACGATCCGCTGTTCATTCGGGTCGGCCATCGCATGGAGCCGACGGCGCGGGCCGAGGAAATTATTCTGCACTTGTCACCGGCGCTGGATTCCCTCTCGGTGGCCTTGAGCCTGACCCATGATTTTGATCCGCTCAGCAGCACTATGACGTTTCGCATCGGGCTGTCGGACGATGTCGAGTTCGGCCTGTTACCGCCGCTGCTGCGTGCTTTGCGCCAGGAAGCACCGAAGGTGGTGTTCGTGGTTCAGCATGTCGACTACTGGCGCATTCCCGACCTACTGGCGTCTGGTGATATCACCGTTGGTATCAGCCAGACCCGCGGCCTGCCAGCCAACGCCAAGCGCAAATTGCTGCGACACATCCAGCCCAGTATTTTGCGCGCAGACGCCTCGGACACACCGCTGACCCTTGATGAATATTGCTCGCGGCCGCACGTGCTGGTGTCCCATACCGCGAATGTCAGTGGCTACGCCGATGAATGGCTGGCGGAGATCGGTCGTACACGCCAGGTAGTGCTGTCCGTTCCGCAGTACAGCTCGTTGCCGGCCTTGCTCGCCGGCACCGATCTGATCGCCAGCCTGCCGGATTACACGGCTGAAGCGATGGCCGCGTCCGGCCAACTGTTCAAGGAGCCGTTTCCGTTCAAGACGCCGACCCTGGACCTGTCCATGGTCTGGCTCAGTCATGTCGACAGCGATCCGGCCGAGCGCTGGCTGCGCTCGCGTCTGGAAGCGTTCATGAGTGAGCGTGCGACTCTTGCGCCGCCCCAGTGAGTAGGGCGGCTCTGTGTTATATGTACGACCTTTCTGCCAATCTTCAGGAGCCCCGTTATGCCCCACCTGCACATGGAATACACCGCCAACTTGCCCGAGTTGAATGCCGATCTGGCGTTGATGCGGCTCAACAACGCGTTGGTCGCGTCCGGCCAGTTCGGTGCTGAGTTCGATATCAAGTCTCGTGCAGTGAAGGTCGAGACTTTCAGGGTGGGCACGGCACTGGGCGAGCGGGCGTTCGTGCATGTGAAGCTGGCGCTGTTGAGCGGGCGTTCGGCGGAGATCAAGAAGCAGTTGTCGCAAAGCCTGTTGGCAGTGTTGCAGGACTTGTGCGAATGGCCGGCCAACGTAGAAGTGCAGTTGTGTGCGGAAATTCTGGATATTGATCGCGAGTCCTACACCAAGACTGCCATCGGCCTCTGACAGCCCAGGTCTTGGGTTCAGAGCAAACCCTGTTCTGCGCAGGCTTTGACCACTTGCTCGCGAAGCCAGGTATTGGCGCAGTCCTGGTCGCTGGCTTCGCTCCATTGCATGTCGAGGGTAAATCCTGGCAAGCCCTTTGGTGCTTCGCAATGACTGAATACCGCGTCATTGGTCAGCAGCGTTTGAATGCGCCGCGGTAGCGTCAGGATGAGGTCGGTGCCGGTGATCATCTTGAGGGCTGCCCTGTAGCTATTGGATCGCGCGATAAGCTGTCGTTTGTGATCGACCCTGTGGGTGTCGAAGGTCTTGTGTGGAGAGAGCACGTGACGATGTTCAATGAACGATCGCAAACTTGGGCGTAATTGCGGCGGGGTTGCGCGTTTATCGAAGACGTAAACCAGTTCGTCTTCAACCAGCCTCCGGGATTTTAAGCCAGTATGGCTGTGTTGAAAGTCGTGACCGAAGCAGATCACCAGATCGAGACTGCCATCGCGCAGTTCATCGGCGGGCAGGGCGGTATCGAGTTTTTGCACATTGACGATCACTGGCAGGTTGGCGAAGTCGAAGTTCCTCAACAGCCGCGGCAGTACCATCAGTTCGAAGTATTCCGACGCGCCAATGTTGAAGGTGACGGCTTTTAGAGTCGGATCAAAGGCTTGAGCTCCGGAATGGCAGAAGTTGATGCCTTCCAGAATCTTCAGCACATGCTCGTGCATGGTGGTGGCTTTGTAGGTTGGACGCATTCCTGATCGGGTGTTGATGAACAAATCATCTTCGAAGCCGGTGCGCAGTTTTTTCAGCGAATAGCTGACGGTGGACTGGCTGACCCCGAGGGTTTCGGAGACGGCGGTGACGCTGCTTTGTTCATACACGGCGACGAACACCATGAGGTCCTGCATATCAAGTTTTCTAAGTAAATTGCTGTTAAGCATCTGCCCCATCCCGATGAACTCCCTGTTCTGTTTTGAACGCGATCTATCGATAAAAGGATAACGGAACGATAGTGCTAGGAGAATACCTTGTAGGAAGCTTCATTGTCAGATGTGGGACACAGCGTGTAGGTAACACGACCTACACATTCAATCGCTGGCCTGAAGGGGGGGCTTTCCGGGATTTTCTGGATCAGCGCGGACTGCTTGAAGGTGATCTGTATCGAGTGCCAGGCGCTGAATATCCCACCGGCCAAGCGCTGAAGTTACGCCCAGACACTTGGCTGCGGTCGGTCAGTAAAGTGAAGTCTTATTACAGCAATCCGTCTTGCGCGCACACACTGACAATTTGTTCGCGAAACCAGTTATTGGCGCTGTCTTGACCTGGCTTCTCGTTCCACAACATGTCCAGTGTGAAGTTTGGTAAACCCGTCGGTGGTTTGCAATGGCTGAACCTGGCTTCATTACTGATCAGCATCTGGATGCGCCGAGGCAGAGTGAGAACAAAATCGGTTCCGGGGATCATGTTGAGTGCAGCAACGTAACTATTAGCTCGTGCGACAATTTGGCGGGTGTAGTCCCATTTGCTGAGCCAGCCATCCACCATGTTGGTGTCTGAAGTCCATGGAGTCGGGAAGATATGCTGGCGTGCGACAAAGGTGTCCAGGCTGAACTCGCCCTCTGGAGGCGCAAAGTCTTTATCGACGACGCAGACCAGGTCATCTTCCAGCAGTACTTGTGATTTCAAGTTTTTAGCACTGCAATGGAAATTGGGGCCGAAACAAATTACCAGATCGAAACGGCCATCCATAAGTTCATCGTTAGGGATGTCTCTGTGGAATTTCTGGATATTTACAATGACCGGAAAACTACTGCCGATAAAGCGTTTCAATAAGTTTGGAAGTATAAGAAGTTCAAAGTATTCAGGTGCGCAAATATTAAAAGTGATCTCTTTTTGCGCTGGGTCGAATGAGTGTAGTCCGGAGTGGCATATGTTTATGCTCTTCAGGATCTTGAGAACATGGCTGTACATCGTGGCGGCTTTGTGTGTTGGCCACATGCCATTGCGGGTATTGATGAAGAGCTCGTCGTCGAAACTCGTACGCAGTTTTTTCAAGCAGTAACTCACCGTGGACTGGCTGACGCAAAGGGTTTCGGAGACCTCGGTGACGCTTCTTTGTTCATACACAGCCACGAAAACCATAAGGTCTTGCATATCCAGTTTTCTTAGCAGATTGCTATTAAGCATAAAGGTCCATCTCGGTGAAAATCCATGTGTGTCACGTTACGTCGTGTTTTGTGACAAGGTTGTTTATTTATATATTAGTGGAAGCAATTGGTTTTTTAAATAGTCTGTCGGAAATTTCCTCAATATATTCTCGTTCCACTTTAGAGAGAACCCTGAGCAGGGATAGGAGGGCGAAGTGTTGGTACGAGTCACGGAAAGCCAAACGCCGTTATGGATGCAGGCGACTGAAGTTGTGAAAGAAAAGTTCCGCAGCTCTTATAAGGCATCCGTAGAACCGAGCCCGCAGTATTTTGCGGTCACCCAGGACAGTGAGGAACGGATTCTTTCTTGCGCCGGTATAACTTTTGCGGATGACCGCACACTTTTCTCGGAGCAATACCTGTCGCAACCGATAGAAACGATTCTGTCCCAGCGTTTTGAAAAGATGATTGATCGGTCAGTTATTGCTGAAATAGGCAGTTTGATTTCTCATCATCTGACGGCCGGAATGATCATGGTCAACATGGTTCCGTTGTTGGCCTGGTGCATGGGGGCTCAATATTTGCTCTGCACCGTTACGCCCCGGGTCCGGAAAATGATGGAAAGCTGCCAGATCGATTTCGAACCACTACTCACGGCCGACCCTCAGCGTCTGGCCGACGATGGTGGCAAGAACTGGGGTACCTACTACTCGAAATTACCTGTCACCGGTTTTATCCGCGTGGACCCGAAACGTTCGCGATTCGCCGCTATGACCCTCGGTACTTTGTTCACCCAGTTGCCGAACAATTTGCCGACGAGGGCGCAGTCATGAGCGGTCGTTTCATTGCGGACCTGCGGCTGGCATTACAGATCAATCGTCAGAAGGTCTGCGCTATCGATTGTGCTCCGACCGGCCTGGAACACGCCGCTGTCATGACCTATGGCGAGCTGGAGTCCCGGGCGCTGAATCTGGCGGCAGAACTGCAGCGGCGTTTCGACACGGCGGCTCATGGCGATCACGTTGTGCTGGGGATTGCGACGCGTAACAGCAGTGACTGGTTGATTGCCGATCTGGCTTGCCTGTTTGCCGGAATTACCGCATTGCCTTTGCCGCTGGCGTTCAGTCAGTCCCAGGCCGAGCACCTTGCCGAGCGTTGTGACGGGTTTCTGGTGGATGCCGCAGGTGAGCGAACACTGGCTGAGCGGTGGAGGCTGGATTTTCCCGACAGCCGCCTCAGACGTATCGACGAACCTGCCCTGGAGCAGCCGTTGTTGCGAGAACCGGACGGCGATAGCGCATGGATCTGCAAAATCATTCACACCTCAGGGACTACCAGCCGGCCCAAAGGCGTGCGCCTGAGCACGGCGGCGGTGGGGGCAGTGTTGACTTCCCTGCGCCAGTGGATGCCGGTCGATGCCCATCGCAGCTATCTGTCACTGGTGCCATTGAGCCTGCTGCTGGAACAAGTGACCGCCGCGTATTTACCGCTGCTGGCCGGTGGGATCGTGCATTTCCTGCCTGAAGGCGAGGCGCTGCTAGGTGAGCCGGGAACGTCACCGCAGCGTTTGATCGAGTGGATCCTGCGGGTCGAACCGACGGCCTTGACGGTACCGCCGGTGATGCTCAATCGCTTTCACGAGCTATTGACCGAAGGCGGCGTGCAGGGTGAGCGCCTGTCACGTTACCTGCATTCGGGGGTGCATATCACGTGCGGCGGCGCGGCCGTCAGCATCGATATCCTGCATGCCCTCGCCGAGGATGGTATTGCGGTGTTCCAGGGTTACGGGCTCTCCGAGAACGCCTCGGTCGTCAGTATGAATACCTTGCAGCACCAACGTCTGGGCAGTGTGGGCAGGCCGTTGCCGCATGTTCAGGTGCGCATCGGCGTCGATCAGACCATTGAGGTCAAGAGCAGTTCGTTGTTCAGCGGCTACTCGGGCAAAGATCCGAGCGCTTGTTCGATGTCCGACGATGGCTGGATGGACACCGGGGATCTGGGGGAGCTGGATGCTGATGGCTTTCTCTATGTTCGCGGCCGCAAGAAAAATGTGATCTGCCTGCCCAATGGCCGCAACGTCAGCCCGGAACAGGTCGAGCTGGAATACCGCGAATATCCCGGTGTGCGCGATGCTGCTGTGTTTTTCGATGAAACCCATGGGTTGGTGGCGCTGTTGTGTGTTGAGTCGGTACCGGATCGCGATGACCTGGCCAGCTGGTCAGCCCGGCGCTTTTCCGATATCGAGCGACCGAGCCGCCTGTGGTTGCTGACCAAGGACGATCCATTGCTCGAGCAACTCTACACCGTCACCGGCCGTCCAAAACGCGCCGATATCGCTACTGTTTTCGCCAATCTGCAAGGGAATGCATCTGATGAACACGCCTGCCTATCATTGTGAAAGCCCCGATGTATCCATTATTGAGCCGCGCCATTTTGCAAGCCTGGGCAAGGCCGAGCTGTACGACTTGCTGGGGCATTACGGCGTCGTCCTGTTACGTAACTGCATCCACAACCCCGAGGATTTCAGCGCCTATGTGAAGCAGAACAGCTCGCGACTGAGCCTCGACCCGGCTCGCGTCATGGTCGGTGGAGCCGCGCAGTTGGTGGATGCGGGCCGCCAGGCGATCGGTCTGCATTGCGAAAATGGTAACTCACCGTTCTGGCCGGACATCACCTGGTTCTATTGCCAGGAAGCGCCGCGCACCGGTTCGCAAACCACCTTGTGCGACGGTGAGAAAGTACTGGCGAAGCTGTCATCCGCCTGCCGCACATTTTTCGAGGACAACCCGATTCGCTACAGCCGCACCGTTGCCGGCGACAAATGGCGTCGGCTGGTTTGCCATTATTCGCCGGCGCTCTCGGACCCGGCGGCGGTCAGGATCGAAGATCTGATGCAGATCATCGGCGACGATCCGCAGACACAGATCTCCTTCGATCCGTTTGATGATTCGATTCATTACGCCTTCAGTACCCCGGCGATTCTGGTCTCCGAATTCAGCCAGCGTCCGGCGTTTGCCAACAGTATTCTCGGGCCGTCCTTCAACTATGAAGTGCCAGTGATCGATACATCGTCCGGGCTGCCCATTCCCGGCGAATTCCTGCACGAAATTGCCGAGGTTTCCGCGCAATACACCTACCCGGTCGGCTGGTGTGACCATGACTTGGTGATGATCGACAACCGTCGGGTAATGCATGGTCGTGAGGCCATCGTTGACGAGCGCCGCCGTATCTTCAACGCCCTGAGCTACCGCTGAGACCTATTCATGAACACCAATAACAATCAGATCATTTCAGGCCAGTACGAGACGTATATCGACGGTGACGGTCGCCAGATAATCGATCTGGCCGGCGGGTTTGGCTTTCAGGTGCCGGCGGTAATCGACGCGGTCAGCCTTCAGGCGCAAAGCATGGGGCTGTCGAATCGAGTGCTGATGTCCGACCCACTGATCGCTTTGTGCCGGCGCTTGGCCGAGCTGCTACCGCAGCCGCTGGTCAGCTCCTATGTGTGCAGCTCCGGCGATGAAGCATTCGAAGGCGCCTTGAAACTGTGCAAAGGCCTCAAGCCCAAGGGCAACACCATTGTTGTTGTCCAGGGCGGTGACTATGGCTCGCTGAGTTACGGACGTTGCCTGAGCACGCCGCAAAACTATCTGCAGATGCAGCGTTTCCTGGGCTTCGAGCTCGTGGCGATCAGGCATGTCCGCGACCTGGATAAAGTGGACTGGAACGATTGCTTCGCGGTTTGCCACACCAGCACCGTGATTGATGGAGACGGTCGCTTGCGCCTGATAGAGCAGGTGCTACTCGATCACTTGTATGTCGCGGCAGCCAATGCGTCGGTGCCGGTCATCGCGGTCGACGTGCAGAGTTGTCTGGGGAGCCTGGGCACGCTGTTTGGTTTTCAGCGTTATCGCAATACCCCGGACATTGTGGTGTTGGGCGGCCCACTGGGCGGCAGTGCGATTCCTGTCGGCACCTATACCTGCAGCGAGCAGATGGCCTATCAAGTCTATGGTCGCAGCAGCCCGGCGAAACATGGCAGCACCACGGCCGGCAATCCGATGGCCTGCGTGGCCGCAATGGCAGCACTGAATTACGTGCAGGCACACGACTTGCCCAGGGAATGCCTCAATAACGGCCAGATACTGGCGCAAGCGCTCGCCTCATTCGGCGCTGTCGCCTGCGGTGCCTGGGTCAGCCTACCGCTGCCAGCCGACCTCAAACCCGCCGAATTGTGCGAGGAGCTTTATCAGCGTGGCATTTATGTCAGTGCTCCCCGTGGCCGCGAGTTGATTCTGCGTTGCCCGATCACCGCACGAGCCGAACACATCCAGCGCGCATCCCGGATCCTCAAGGAGACTTTAAGCCATGTCCTTAACCCTATCGCATGAACAACTGCTGGATGATTGCCAGCAGCATTGGAGTGCCTCGGCGGCCAAGCTCTATCGTCTGGGTAAAACCAGCGTCGAAAAGGACGCCGATGGCATCTATGTCACCGACCATGCCGGCAAGCGCTTTATCGATTGCGCATGCAGCTATGGGGTGTTCATCGTCGGCCATCGTAATCCGATGGTGCGTGAACAGGTGCAGACCCAGTTGAACCAGATGGCCTGGATTCCGGAGGGGCGGGTGCATCCGCTGCAAGGCGCATTGTCCGAGCGCCTTCGGAATCTGGTACCGGGGAATTGGGGGGATGTGCAGTTTATGGTCTCGGGTGCCGAAGCCATCGAACAGAGCATGCGTTATGTGCTCAAGGTGAAGCCGCACCGGCGTGGAATCGTGGTAATGAGTGATTCCTATCACGGTAAGACGCTGGCGGCGATGAGCATTCTTGGGCAGAAACAGCACCATCGCAGCTACGGCACCGCGGCCTCGGAAGTGACTTATGTGCCGTACGGTGACTTCGCCGCTTTGCAGAGAGCGGTAGGCGAGGGTGTGCGTGCGGTGTACGTCGAGCCGATTCTGGGGGGCGCCCACTTACAGGTTCCGCCTGTGGGTTACATGGCGAACATCCGCGCCCTGTGCGATGCCACTGAGACCTTGCTGGTGGCCGACGAAATCCAGACCGGTTTCGGTCGCTGTGGCAAGTGGTTCGCCGTGCAGTATGACGACATCGTGCCGGACATCATGATTCTCTCTAAAGGCCTGACGGGCGGTTACACCTCGTTTGCCTGCGCCATGTACAGCTGGCGACTGACCACGCAATACCCGCTGAGCGAGATCGAGCCTGATCAGCGGACCAATGGCGGGCATCCGGTGGCGTGCGCCTCGGCGCTGGCCGCTATCGATTACATCGAGCAGCACAACCTGGTCGAGCAATCACGGATCAATGGCGGTTTACTGCGCCATGGCCTGCAACGGCTGGCTCAGCGTTATCCGCAGATTGTCGAGGATGTGCCCGGTGTCGGCCTGATGACCGGCCTGCGCTTGCGCGGTTCGGTCTACGAAGCGCTGATGAGCATGGAGTTGGGCAAGCGTGGCGTGCATGCCGGGCATTCCATGAATGAAAAAGCCGCGCACCCGGTTCTGCGGTTTTACCCGCCGCTGAACATCACACCCGAAGCGCTTCGGCATGTCCTGACGATGACCGAGGAAGCCCTTGAGGCGATCGCCCAGCGTCCGAAGCTGGCGGTCAAGGCGTTTTCGCTGGTGGTCAGAAACATGTACCACATCCCCAACAAGCTACTGCGCAGCAAAGGGAAGCGCTGAGTATGTTCAATCCCGATACTCTGACCCTGCGCGAAATGGCCGGTCTGCTGCGCCGCGGTGTGCTGACCAGTCTCAACTTGCTGGAGTTCTACCTGCAGCGTATCGATGAACGCAATCCGCAGATCAACGCCCTGATTCAACTGGAGTCTGTCGACGAACTGCGTCGACAGGCCCGGGAGGCCGATGATATGGCCCGCATCGGAAAGATCCGTGGCCCTTTACACGGCATCCCCATGACCATCAAGGACGTCTGCCATGTGCGCGGCTTCCGAATGTCGCGAGGCCTGAAGGAGTTGCTGGGCGAGGCCAGTCAGGAGGATGCCACGGTCGTTGCCCGGCTTCGCCAGGCGGGTGCGATCATCCTTGGGATCACCAATGTTCCCGAGTTGTGCATGGCGTTTGAAACCGACAATCTGCTGTACGGCCGCACGCTCAATCCCTATGACGGGCAGCGTTCGGCCGGTGGCAGCAGTGGCGGGGAAGCGGCGGCCATCGCGGCCGGTTGCTCGCCGGCCGGGCTGGCTTCGGATGCTTGCGGCAGTGTGCGGATTCCTGCGCATTTCAACGGTATCTGCGGCATGAAACTGACTCAGGGGCGCGTGCCGTTGACCGGCCAGTTTCCCTATGATCGCTCCGGGCTGTTTCATCTGACGTCGGCGTTTGGCGTGATGGGGCGTTATGTCGACGATCTGGCGTTACTCGGACAACTGATCAGCGGCGCTGACGGTCACGATCCGGACACCGTCGATGTGCCGTTCGCCGACAGCCAGCCGCTGGCCCAATTGCGTGTCGCACTGTCCTGGGAGTCCACCAGAACCCGGGTGAGCCCGGCGGTGAAGCAGGTTCTGCAACGGGTCGAGAGTTGCCTGAGCAGTGTGGTGGCGCAGGTTACACCGACGGCTCCGCAGATGCTCGACGAGGCCTGCGACGTACTCTGGCGCATTTTCATCACGGGCGCGGATGCCGGGCGTGGCTGGAAGCGTCTGTTCCAGTCCATGGACAAACAGACCTGTACGCCCGCCACCACAGAGTTGATTCGCTTGAGCGAAGAGGTCGAATTGAGCGTGGATGAAATGAAGAGCGACTGGATTCTGATCGATACGTTTCGCTATCACCTGGCGAAGTTTTTCAATCAGCACGATCTGTTCATTTGCCCGGTATTCCCAGACGTGGCGTTCGCCCATGGCGAGTCTTTGCAGGATCGTGATCGCTATTCCTTTGTGTTTCCGTTCAGCCTCTCCGGTTCACCGGCGGTGGTCATTCGCGCCGGGCATGATCCTGTCAGCGGGATGCCGATCGGCATCCAGATAGTCGGCCCGCACTGGCAGGAAGAGCGGCTGCTGGCCGTGGCCAATTTCCTTGAACGCGAACTGGAGCGCTGGAGTCCGGTGGCCCCGTTGGACGCAGTCACTCTCTGAAGGATCTCAAGCCGTAACGGTTTTGGCGTTACGGCTGGTGATCACCAATGCCAGCATGCCGATACCCACCAGCACGGCACCGGTGACTTCTATCAGCACCGGTTGCTGTCTGAGCCAGAACCAGTGAAACAATGTGACAAACAAGGTGTTCAGGTAGACGTAGGAAACCACCGTTGACGGTGAAATCACCCCGATTGCCCGATGCAGCAGCCAGAATGTCCCGAGGGTGCCAAACAGCGCCAGGTATACAAGCCAGAACATATCGCTCGACGACAACTGCGCGCCGCTGCGCCAGCCGCCGTTAAACAGACAGAACACAAACAGAAACAGCGAACCGAAAAGCATGTTCCAGAAGGTCATCGCCACCGGGTCACGTCCCTTCAAACTCTTGGCCTTGAATCGCTGGCTCAGAGGCGAGTAAAGCGCCATCGCCAGGCAGCCGACGCCGAAGACCAGTACTGGGTACAACGCGGGCAGTTTGCCCGGAGCCGCCCCTTTGAGCGTCAGCAGCAGGGCGCCGATTGCCGCAATCGACATCGGCAACAATCGGGTCTTCAGACTCCTACTCGGCAGCAGGACTACCTCAAAGAACAACGTCATCAGCGGCACCAGCGTGTACAGCGTCGCGGTATTGACCGCAGTGGTATAGCGCAGCGCTTCAAACAGCGAACCAAAATACGTTGCCAGCAGCAGCCCAAGAACTGCATGCGCCAGCAAGCCTCTGGCCGATATCGGTGATGTGTTTTTCAATAACAGCAGTGGCAAGAACATCAAGGCTGAAAAAAACAAACGCAGCCCGGTCAACAGTATTGGATCTATCGATTGGCTGACCTCTGCCGCCGCAAAGAAAGACGATGCGATCAGCATCGCCCAGATCAGCATGCCCCAGTGAGCTTCTGCAAAACCGACTTGTTTCATGAGTTCCTTTCCCTGCGTTTGATCGGACCTCCTACGAAAAGCAGGACCTTGGAAGACTATTGGATATGCTGCGCGTATTGCCTTGGGTTGAAGCGCAGCACCATTACAATCATCATCGCCATCACCGCTGTGAGTGACCACCAGGCCCATTCGAAGCTACCCAATTGGTCGCGAATCATCCCGGCAATCAGCGGCGAGAGGCCCGCGATCAGGTAACCGATGCCTTGCACAAAGGCCGTCAGGCCGCCGGCACGACGCGGGTTATCCAGGTGATCAAGGGACACGATCAGGCTCATCGGGAACAGACCGCCAATGCCCAGGCCCAACAGGCACGGCCATAGCAGGCTAAAGCGTTCCGGGCTGAGGATCAGGCCGCAGAAGCCGGCCATGATCAAGGCCAGCAGAACGACCAATACCAGACGCTTGTCCTGGCTGCGGTTGGCAATCGCGGGTGTTATCAGTCCGGACACAACTTCCATGGCCGTGAGAAACCCCAGCAATAAGCCGGCATTCTGTTCACTCCAGCCTTTTTCCACGTAATACGGGGCTAGCCAGGCCAGTACACAGGTGTAGGAGGCCGTGCCCAAACCGAAGAAAATCGCCAGCAACCAGGCCCGTGAGTTACTGACGAAGGACTCCTGGCGCCCCATCGGCGCCGCCGGCAATGGCGCGATTGCCGAGCGCTGGGCAAGCCAGAAGGCCAGGGCAACCAGCGTCAGTAGCGCCCAGATTGCCAGCCCCATCCGCCAACTACCGGTTTGCGCCAGGACGAAAGGCGAGAACGATGCTGCAATCGCCGCTCCGCCCATGATCGAGGTGACATACAAACCCATGAACAGCGAAACGTTGTCGCTGAAGCGTGACTTGATCAGCGCCGGCATCACCGCCTGAATGAGGGCGATCCCCAGCCCGGCCAATACCGCGCTCAGGATCAACTCAAGGGTGCTGTCCAGGTACAGCCGAGAGACGGTGGCCACACCGATGATCAACAAGGACAGGATGATGGTGCGGTGTTCGCCAACCCGTTGCGCAATGCGCATTCCCAGGAACATCGCCAGGCCCATCGCCATTACAGGCAGCATGGTCAGCAGCGATGCGGTACTGAAACTTAATGGAACATCCCCGCGAATGGCCGACAACAACGGCCCGACAGCGGCCATCGAAGGCCTCAGGTTCAGTGCCACCAATACCACGCTGACCATCAGCCATCCGGCATAGGAGCTTGTAGTACGAACGTTTTCCATAACGGAACCCCAAATATACAAGGTTGTGATTAGGCCGCTCCAAGCCTGCAGGGGCAAACTGAAAAGTCGCTGGCACTATCGAGAAATTAGGTTGGTTGCCGGGAGGAATGTTTAGCCAATCTACAACCAAGGTTCATCAAGTCTGGATTTAACGGCTTATCCGCCCGTGTGACGCTGCTTTGCATCTGTTTACTGCGGTCTTTTCCATGGACGTCCGGCTGATCGGCATCAAACACGAGGGGGCGTCTGGTGCCGCTTCAAGCCTTCAACCACGTCGTCTATACAGACCTGCCAGCGCGCCAAGCCTGTCTGCACTCCCTTCTGAACTGGCCTTCTGGGCACTGTGGCACTGTCGCCACGCCCGCCCGCCGGATTCCTGCATGTCCCGTTGATTGTTCTGACAGGTCCCGCGCTGTGCGCCGGGATCAAACCGGCGGCGCCTGTGCGTTTGCCTGACGCGGATAGACGAGAATTCCCATGAGCTGTGCCACGACATCCTTCGCCACGAAAGAAGAAGCCCTGTCCTTCCTGGAACATCATCCAGATATCGAGATGTTCGAGCTGTTCATCCTCGACAACAACGGTGTGCCACGGGGCAAGTTGCTGCATCGCGATGAATTGCTGGCGGTGTACGAAAGCGGGCGGCCGCTGCCGAGTACCATTCTGGGCCTGACCATCAATGGCGATGACGTGGAAAATTCCGGGCTGGTCTGGGACGTCGGTGATATCGATTGCCGCGCCTACCCGATCAGCGGCAGTTTGCAGCGTATGCCGTGGCGATTGATTCCTACGGCGGCGGTGCAGGTCAGCATGCATCCAAAAGAGGGCATGCCCGCGACCATCGCCGACCCACGGCACCTGCTGGCCAAGGTCATCGAAGGCTTGCAGGCCGACGGTTATTACCCGGTGATGGCGGCGGAGCTGGAGTTCTATTTGCTGGATCAGCAGCGCGACAGCAACGGTCGGCCGCAGCCGGCGCGGGATGTTGATGGCGGGCGACCACGCGCCACGCAGGTCTATGGCTTACGTGAACTGGAGCAAATCGAGCCGTTTCTGGCCGATCTCTATAGCGCCTGCAAACTGCAGGGTATTCCAGCGCGCACGGCGATTTCCGAATACGCGCCGGGGCAGGTGGAAATCACCCTCGAACACCGCACCGATGCGTTGCAGGCGATGGATGAAGCGGTGCGCTACAAACGGCTGGTCAAGGGCGTGGCCCACAAACATGGGATGGCGGCCTGTTTCATGGCCAAGCCTTTCGATGATCTGGCCGGCACTGGCATGCACATGCACGTCAGCCTGGCGGACAAGGACGGCAATAACCTGTTCGCCAGCGAAGCCCCGGACGGCACGCCGCTGCTTAAACAAGCGGTCGGCGGAATGCTCAGCACGTTGCTCGATTCGTTGCTGCTGTTCTGTCCGAACGCCAACTCGTACCGTCGTTTCCAGACCAACAGCTACGCACCATTGGCGGCCACCTGGGGCGTGGACAACCGCACCGTGAGTTTGCGGGTGCCCGGCGGGCCGGCATTCTCCCGGCATATCGAGCACCGCATCTGTGGTGCCGACGCCAACCCGTACCTGGCGGCTGCGGCGATCCTGGCCGGCATTCATCGCGGCATCCGTGAGCAGATGGACCCAGGGGCTCCGGTCGAGGGCAATGGATACGCCCAGGCCACGGAGTTGTTGCCGACCGACTGGTTGACCACGTTGCGAGCATTGGAAGCTTCGAACTGGGCGCGTGAGGCCTTCGGCAGTGAGTTTCTTGGCGTGTATCTGGCGGTGAAACGTGCCGAGTACCGGCAGTTCATGGGTGAAGTCGGTGAGCAGGATTGGCGCTGGTATCTGCATCAGGCCTGAAACGAATCTGCATTATTGAAAGTTTGAGCCTTATGCCATGAGCCAACTAATCGTTGGCTTCTTTTTCACGAAAAATTGATGGTTGGCTGCTTAAAATTTGTGTTGTCGCGGTAAATGAAATTTTCACATTTGCCGCGGGCACTTCTTTCAGGAACAGCCAATCGTCATGTTGAAGTTCAAAGCCGTGCGCCCCGAATGGGTGACGTTGATTGCCAGTGCCTTTTTATTGGCTGGGTTCAATTCAGTTCTCTGGCAACACCTCTTCGATATCACCGCAGCAGACGGTCAAGGCATCGCCATGCGTGTCGCATTCGGGGTGATGATCCTGGCGGTCTTCAACATTGTGCTGACCTTGCTGGCATTCCGGCCGGTGATGAAACCGCTGTTGACGCTGATCTTTTTGGTCAGTGCCGGCGTGGCGTATTTCATGAGCCAATATGGTGTGCTGATCGACGCCGGTATGTTGCGTAACTTCGCAGAAACCAATGCCACGGAAGTGCGCGACTTACTGTCCGTGAAGTTGTTTGTTTATATTGCGCTTCTCGGAATATTGCCGTCGTGGTTGTTGTGGCAGATCCCCGTCAATTACCGTCGCTGGCACCGTGAGTTATTAAGTAAAGTGTTGGTGAGTGTCGCATCGGTTGCGGTGATCGGTGGTGTCGCCCTGGTCAACTATCAAGGCCTGTCGTCGTTGTTTCGCAACCACCATGAGTTGCGCCTGATGGTGGTGCCAAGCAACTACATCGGTGCCTCGGTCGGTTATTTGCGTGAGCAAGTGGTTTCAGCCCGGCAACCCTTTATCAAACTCGGTGAAGATGCCCAGAGAAATCCTGCCTGGCAAGCCCACGGCCGTAAATCCCTGACGGTACTGGTGGTGGGCGAAAGTGCCCGGGCCGAGAACTTCGGCATCCTGGGTTATAACCGCGACACCACACCCAAACTGGATAAAGAGGCCGGCCTGATTGCCTTCACCGATGTGCATTCTTGCGGTACGGAAACGGCCGTGTCGGTGCCCTGCATGTTCTCCAACATGGGCCGCAAGGATTACAACGCCAGCAAGGCGAAGAACGAGGAAGGTCTGCTGGATGTGCTCAAGCACGCCGGTCTCGAGGTGATCTGGCGCGATAACCAGTCGGGCTGCAAAGGCACCTGCGATCGGGTCACTGTCGACGACGTGAGTAACCTGAAAGACCCGGCGTTGTGTGCCAATAGCGAGTGCCGCGATGAAATTCTCCTGCAAGGTTTGCAGCACTTCATCGACACCCTGGATAAAGACACCGTGTTGGTACTGCACCAAATGGGCAGTCACGGTCCGGAGTATTTCAAGCGCTACCCCAAAGAGTACGAACACTTCACCCCAGTGTGTGAAAGCAATGCACTGAACAATTGCAGCCGCGAAAGTATCGTCAATGGCTACGACAACACGTTGGTGTACACCGACCACGTGCTGTCGACCCTGATCGATCTGTTGCGCAGTAATCAGGACAAAGTCGATACCGCCATGCTTTATCTGTCGGACCACGGCGAATCGCTGGGCGAATACAACCTGTTCCTTCATGGCACGCCTTACATGCTGGCGCCGGAACAACAGAAGCATGTAGCGATGCTGGCGTGGTTCTCCGACAGCTATCAAAAATCGTTCTCGGTGGACACCCATTGCCTGCAACTGAGTCGTGAAAAGCCCTTGAGCCAGGACAACCTGTTCCATTCCATGCTCGGCCTGCTGGAAGTCAACAGCAAGGTCTACGACCCGCAACTGGACATGTTTGCCGGATGCCGCGGTGCAGTGATCGACGGTGTGCTGGCCAAAGAATGAGTGAACTGACCTTTTTTTCACGTAGCGACCGCTAACCTGCGGCGTCTGAAACGTCCAACAAGAGCCCTTGCACATGTCCGCGCTGCCCCCATCCGCCATCGAACTGGAGTTCGCCCGGCGCTACGATCAGGAACATGCCCGCGTCTGCCTTCAGTCGCGACCGCGTGGGCTGGCGGGGCGTTTGACGTTCTGGCGCGACGAGCAACTGGTGCGTAATGCGCTTCAGGTCGCTGGCGAACCGGGATTGATTCTTGATGTTGCCTGCGGTGTAGGGCGCTTCTGGTCGATTCTGGCCGAACATGCGAATCGGGTGATTCTTGCGAGCGATCCGTCTCAGGACATGCTCGATCATGCCCGCACCCACCATCCGCAGCACCTGCTGGAGCGGATCAAGACCTTTCAGAGTTCAGCCTTCACCATCGGTTTGTCGGCGAACGCGGTGGACTGCATTTTTTGCATGCAACTGTTTCAACACATCACCAGTCCTGAGCATCGGTTGGCCCTGCTGGGCGAGTTCCATCGGGTCAGTCGCGACACCGTGATTGTGGCGGTGCGGGTTGATGCGCATTTCAAACTGCGCCAATCGGGTGTGAACGGTGCACAGTCCCAGCCACAGGCGAGCAAGGCCGAGCTTGAGGCGGAGTTCAGGCAGGCGGGTTTCCGCTTGCTCAGCCATCAAGACTTCCTGCCGGGTTGTGCGCGGATGCGGGTCTACGTGCTGCGTAAGGGCAGCTAGTCTCCTCCTGTCAGACTATTCTTGCGGTTCAGCAGGTATTTTCGCTAAAGCTCTTGTTCAGTGAATGCGCGGAAATCGCCGGGGGCGATATATACTGCGCGCCATTCTTCAAGGGAGAGCCGTGTGGCCATCGATATTCACTGGATTCGCGACAACGATAGCCTCGGTCAGTTTTGCGCCGAGTGGCAGCAACTGCCATTCGTTGCCCTCGACACCGAATTCATGCGGGTCGACACCTTTTACCCGATCGCAGGCCTGCTGCAGATCGGTGATGGCGTACGCGCTTACCTGATTGACCCGCTGACTATCGACAATTGGCAGCCATTGGCCGCGTTGCTGGAAAACCCGGCTGTGGTCAAAGTCGTGCATGCGTGCAGCGAAGACCTCGAAGTTCTGTTGCGCCTGACCGGCAGCCTGCCGGCGCCGCTGTTCGACACCCAACTGGCCGCCGCTTACCTGAACCTCGGTTTTTCCATGGGCTATTCGCGGCTGGTGCAGGAAGTGCTCGGCATCGACCTGCCCAAGGGCGAGACCCGTTCCGACTGGCTGCAACGTCCACTGTCCGACACCCAGATCAGCTACGCCGCCGAAGATGCCTTGCACCTGGCGGAAGTTTTCGTACAGCTGCGTCCGAAACTTTCTGACGAAAAATACGCCTGGGTTTTGGAAGACGGTGCCGAACTGGTGGCCAATCTGCGTCGCGAGGTCGATCCGTATGAGGTCTATCGCGACGCCAAACTGGCCTGGAAGCTGTCCCGTGCCCAACTCGCCGTGTTGCGTGAACTCTGCGCCTGGCGCGAACGCGAAGCCCGTGCCCGCGATCTGCCACGCAACCGTATCGTCCGTGAGCATTCCCTGTGGCCGTTGGCGCGCACGCAGCCGGACAACCTCGGCGCGCTGGCGAAAATAGAAGACATGCACCCGCGTACCGTGCGTCAGGACGGCGAATTTCTGCTTGATCTGATCAAGCGCTCTGGCAGTGTGTCGCCTGATCAATGGCCACCGGCGGTGCCGGAGCCGTTGCCGGTGGACGCCGCCGCGCTGGTCAAACAGCTGCGCGCGATCGGCCAGGCCGAAGCCGAGCGACTGAACATCGCCCCAGAACTGATGCTGCGCAAGAAAACCCTGGAAGCGCTGCTCAAGAGCGGTTTCCCCAATGGTCCTTACCAATTGCCTGATTCGCTGCGTGGCTGGCGCCGCGAATTGATGGGCCAAGCGCTGCTAGACAGCCTGGCCACCGCCGGAGAACAGCCTTGAAACGTATTTGCTCCATCTATCGAAGCCTGAAGAAAAACGAGATGTACCTCTATGTGCTCAAAAGCGATGCACTGGAGCGCGTTCCGGAAAGTCTGATGGCGGCCTTCGGCAAACCGCATCACGCTTTCGATCTGGTGCTGACGCCCGAGCGCAAGCTGTCACGCGAAGACATCACTGTGGTGCTGGAAAACCTCGAAAAACAAGGCTATCACCTGCAAATGCCGCCGGCCGAAGACGAATACATCGAGCATCTGCCGGAAGAATTGCTACGACGCAACGACCCGATGTAATCGTCAGACAGGCTCTGTTCAGAGCCTTTGTGAAACACTGGAATGATTTTGGCGATGGCCAGGGCGATGGGGTGAGACTCCGTCGGCGGCCGTCTGCACTGTTTTTGAAAGGTTTGAACCATGCGCGTGCTGATTGCTGAACACGACCACCCTGTGTACGCCCAACTGCTGCGTCAGGCAGCGCCTGATCTGGAAGTACTGACCAGCGGTGACTCCGCCGAACTGGCCCGTCAGGCCGCCGATTGCCAGGTATGGCTCGGTCAGCCGGACCTGCTGGCGACGCTGTTGCGTCAGGGCCACACGCCAGCATGGCTGCAGTCGACCTGGGCCGGCATCACGCCGTTGCTGGCCGACGGCCTGCCACGGCACTATCGCCTGACTCGCGCGGTAGGGATTTTCGGTCAGGTCATGGCCGAATACGTACTGACTTACATGCTCGGCCACGAGCGCGAAGTACTGGCGCGCCTGGTCAGCCAGGTCGAGCGTAAATGGGACAACCGCCAGGGTCAAAGCCTGGCCGGGCGCAAGGTGTTAATCGTCGGCACCGGTGACATCGGTCAGACCGTGGCGCAGTTTCTGCTACCGTTTGGCGTCGAGTTATATGGCATCGCCAGCGAAGCTCGCGAGCAGACGCCGTTTGTCGAAGTCGGCGCGCTGAGCGACTTGCCGCGTCTGGTCGGTAAGGTGGATTACGTGATCAATCTGCTGCCGAACACCCCGAATACTCACGACCTGTACGACGCCGCACTGTTCAAGCAGTTCAAGCCGACCGGGTTGTTCATCAACGTCGGGCGCGGCGTGGCGGTGGTCGATGCAGATCTGGTGGAAGCCTTGAAGGAAGGGCATCTGGCCGGGGCCGTGATCGACGTCTGCCGTCAGGAACCGCTGCCGCAACGCCATCCGTTCTGGACCGCGTGGGGCCTGCTGCTGACGGGACACAGTTCGGCACCGACTTCGCCGCCTATGATGGTGAAGTTGTTCGTCGAAAACCTGCGGGCGTATCAGGCGGGTGAAGCGTTGCGCGGGGAAGTGGATTTTTCACGCGGGTATTGAATTCACCCAGCTGATCATTCCCACGCTCCGCGTGGGAATGTCGCCAGGGACGCTCCGCGTTCCGCTTCGGATGTGACGCAGAGCGTCACGGGATGCATTCCCACGCGGAGCGTGGGAACGATCGAGTCCGGCGCGTTTAGAGGGTGAAATCACCCTCGGCCGCCAACTCGCTCAACGGACGACGCGGGCTTGGCTCTTCGCGCGCTTGCAGGTACTCGGCCAGTGTCGCCTTGTCGCCCAGTTTGCCGATCGCCACCGCCGCGTGCAGTGCATAACCTTCAGGAATGTTCAGCTCTTTGCGGGTCAGTTCCTGATCGAAGCCGGCCATGCCGTGGGTGTGCCAGCCGCTGATACTCGCTTGCAGCGCCAGGTGGCCCCAGGCCGAACCCGTGTCGAAGGTGTGCCACAGTGCTGGTGTTTCTTCAGTGGCGCCAGGTACCGCGAAGGTGGTTTTCGAGACCACGATCACCAGCGCCGAGGCGTGCTGCGCCCAGCTGCGGTTGAACTCGTTCAGCAGACCCAGATAACGCTCCCAGTTCGGCGTGTCGCGACGTGCGTAAAGAAACCGCCAAGGCTGCGAGTTGTACGCCGATGGCGCCCAGCGCGCGGCTTCGAAGAAGCTCAGCAGGGTCTCGACGGGAATGGTTTCGCCGGTGAACGCGCGGGGCGACCAGCGATCAGTGAACTGAGGGTGAATGGCGTAGTCGGCAACGCGTGGATTAGCACTCATCAAGAGATTCCTTTACGTTTGAAAGTGAGGTTCGTCTGAAACCTGCGGGCGCAGTTGAGCTGAGCGATGAGGTTTTTCGAGAGCTTGGGTAGTTCACCTGAATGCAACGCGGTTGAGCGTTAATGGCATTTGAGCATGGCTCCTTGCGACGGCAAAGCTACTTGGGGGCGCTATAACTGACAAGTTCCGTTGTACCGGCAGTCGCCAATGCTTGGCCCGCCGGTACCTTGGCACTAGACTGGCGGTCTTTTCACCACCTGATGTTGATGCTTGAGCCATGGCCGCCAAAGTCGAACCGTTCTGGATACGCAAAACCCTCGATCAACTCGATCAAGAGGAATGGGAATCGCTGTGCGATGGCTGTGGCCTGTGCTGCCTGCAAAAACTCGAGGACGAAGACGACAACAGCGTCTACTACACGCGTATCGCCTGCAAATTGCTGGACCTCAAAACCTGTCAGTGCACCGATTACCCCAACCGCCGCGACTTTGTGCCCGATTGCATCCAGCTCACGCCGGGCAAGGCCGATGAGTTCAAATGGCTGCCGCCGACCTGCGGTTATCGACTGGTCAGCGAAGGCAAGGACCTGCCGCTCTGGCATCACCTGGTGTGCGGTGATCGCGATGCGGTGCACCACGAGCGTATTTCCCAGTCCGGGCGCATGCTCGCCGAGGGCAGCGTGGCCGAAGACGATTGGGAAGACCATCTGATTTTTCGTGCGGGTTAATTCATTGCCACACAATCGGCGGTGATTACAAGAATTTGGGGCCGCTACGCAGCCCGGTGCGAGCAAGCTCGCTGGCCACAATAGGGGTGTGTATGGCGGTGGGAGTGCTGCGGGCGTTGACTGTCGGGCTGCTGGCCCTGAGTTCGCCCGTGTGGGCGGCGAAGAAAGTCGATCTGGATTATCACGTGCGCCTGTTGCCGCAAAGCGATCAGGCCGAAGTACGCCTGACCCTGGCCCAGGGCTCGGCGGTGCGCAGTCTGGATTTCGACTTGGGCGACGGCAGTCACTACAGTGATTTCAAGGCCGATGGCCAATGGCAGCTCTCACCGGGCAAACAGGCCCGTGGTGTCTGGCGCCCAACCGCCGAGAAGGCCAGCCTGACCTACCGCGTGAGCATCAGCCATGGGCGCAAGAGCGGCAGCTTCGACACCCGCATGACGCCGAACTGGGCGCTGATGCGTGGCGATGACCTGGTGCCTGCGGCCAAACTCGATCAGCAGGACGGCATCGAACTGGTTTCACGCCTTGAGTTCGAATTGCCCAGCGGTTGGAAAAGCGTCGAAACCGCCTGGCCGCGGATCGGCAAGAACAAGTTCCGGATCGATAACGCCTCGCGCCTGTTCGACCGTCCCACTGGCTGGATACTCGCCGGCCACCTCGGCAGCCGTCGCACGCGGCTGGGGGAAACCGAAGTCACCGTCGCCTCGCCACAGGGGCAGGGCATGCGCCGCATGGACGTGCTGACGCTGCTGACCTTTGTCTGGCCGCAAGTGCAGGCGGTTTTTCCGCGTCATCCCGGCAAGTTGCTGATTGTCGGCGGCAACGACCCGATGTGGCGCGGCAGCCTGGGCGCCCATGAATCGATCTACCTCAATAGCCGCCTGCCGCTGGTCAGCGAAAGCGGCACCAGTGCGCTGGTGCGTGAATTGGCTCAGGTGTTCGGGCGGATCAACGACAGCCAGCACAGTGACTGGATCAGCGAAGGGTTTGCCGAGTATTACGCCATCGAACTGGTGCGCCGCGCAGGCGGCATGAGTGATGAGCGGTATGAAAGCCTGCACAGCAAGTTGGTCAAGGACAGCCAGAAGGTCAGCACGTTGCGCGGTGAACAGATCAACCCGGCGCAGGTGGCCAAAGCGGTGGTGTTGCTACAGGAACTGGACCGCGAGATTCGCCTGAAAACCCGCAACAAGCGCTCGCTGGATGATGTGCTGCGTGGGGCGATGCATTTGGAAAGTGTGGATACCAAGGAATTCATTCAGCTCGCGCAAAGCGTTATTGGCGAGTCTTCCAAGGTGCTTGATACCGATTTGCTTCAGTAGCACCGCCTTCGCGGGCAAGCCCGCTCCCACAGTAATTGGCGGTGTTCACACATGTTGTGTACGCCAAAAATCCTGTGGGAGCGGGCTTGCCCGCGAAGAGGCACTGAGCCTCTGCATCGATTCCGGATCAGACCCCAGCCTTCGGCGAGTTCAACGAATCATTTCCCGTCACGGTCGCCGTGCTGGTCGCTGCTTCTGCATTGGCTTTCATGCGGGCCAGCTCATCCCCGGCGCGCTCGATTCGCGCGCGTGCGTTGTCCATGTCCTGACGGTTCTTTTCCAACAGTCTTTTCGCCGAGCAATGCCCGGTGATTCCTCGGGCGAGGGCGATGCCGCCGATGGCTATTTCAATCAATCCGAACACGCCGCCGCGTCGCAGACCTTTGCTTAGCATGACCACGCCACCCGCCAGGGAGCCGGCGCGTTCCCAACCATGAACGTTCTGTTCGGAAGGGCTCTGGAACGGGGTGGTTTCGATACGTTCTACAGGATTGAACTCGCGCATGATCTGTCTCCAGGCAGGGAAGAGTTGCTTCAGCAATAGATATTTAGCTGACTGCCTGGGCGAGCGGCTTGTTCCATCGAATATGCGGCACTTCAGCGGAATTTTGGCCCGGAGCGGGTGTTGTTGCCCTTGGCCATGCGGTCGTACAGCACAACGTTGACGGTGGCCGCCAGGTTCATGCAGCCGGTGGTCGGGATGTAGACCACGTCTTCGCACCACTCGCGAATCTCTTTATCCAGCGAGCCGTCTTCGGGGCCGAAGATGTAGAGGGCGCGATCCGGGTGAGTGTATTCCGGCAGCGAGCGGGCGCCGTCGACCAGTTCCACGGCGACCGGGACACAGCCCAAGGGCAGGATTTTCTTCAGGTCGTCGATGCCGATCAGCGGGATGTCGTAGTGGACTCGCTTGGTGTCGGTGACGAAGTCGGCGGCGCGCTCATAGCGCTTGCCGGTGTAAAAAACCGACGCCACGCCATAGCAGCCGGCGGCGCGCATGACCGAACCGACGTTCTCCGGTGATTTGGGGTTATACAAACCAATGCAGCTGTACCGTTTGTCTGCCACGAGCGGGGTGCCTTCGGGGAAAAAACGGCGATTATACGGGGATTGGGGGAGGGGTGTTCAGTTTGGAGATTGGTGGTGTCAGGGAGATAGCCTTCGCGGGAAAGCCTCGCTCCTACAGGTTTCAATGTCATACGCGGTTGTCGCGTAAACCTGTAGGAGCGAGGTTTGCCCGCGAAGAGGCCAGCATGTCCAACGAATATCTTCAGTCTTCTTTCTTCATCAACCCCGCCAACGCCGCAAACGGGTTGTGCGTCGCCTTGGCAATCTTCGGCGTACTCAGCGAGCCTTCGTCGAAATACTGCTGATCGGTATAGCGCGAGTGTTCGTTGTCATGGCAATACAGGCACAACAGCTCCCAGTTCGAGCCATCCTGAGGGTTGTTGTCGTGGTTGTGGTCGCGGTGATGCACGGTCAGTTCGCTCAGGCGTTTGCCGGAGAATTCACGGGCGCAGCGGCCGCACACGTGCGGGTACATCTTCAGGGCCTTGTCGCGGTAACCCATTTCCTTGTCGCGCTGGTTATCGGCGAGGATGCGGTCCAGCTTCGATGTGTTGGTTGGGGTGGACGAACTCATGGGTTCACCTTTGTAAAAAGACTAATGACGGTTATGACGTGAGTGTAGGGCCTGTCATCACTTATTTACTAGGCCGCGCCGGGTCTGCTGTGGCGCAGGGCAAGGCGCGAGGAGCGTGGTTTGGTCATTCCAAACGAGCTCCGAGCAACGCAGCCCTGCGCCACAGCAGACCGGCCCTTCGGGTTGTGCCTGAAAACGAGCCAGGCTGCGTTGCAGTCCTTGGCAAGGGAGCGACCATTACCAGCGGACTGCGCCTTGCCTGGCTCGTTTTCAGGCGCAACGCGGCCTAGTAAATAAGTGATGACAGGCCCACGCTCAGCCCTTGAGCTTCTCGGCAATCCAGATGGTGTGGCGGGTGCCCTTGTTGCCGTGGGCGAAGACTTGCACTTCCTCGGCCTTGAAACCGGCTTTTTTCAGCTTGTCGGAAAACTGCCGGTCGGCGCTGGCCGACCACACCGCCAGCACGCCTTTTGGCCGCAGGGCCTTGGCGCAGGCACTCAGGCCGCCGGCGGAGTAGAGCCAGCTGTTGGCCTTCTGGGTCAAACCTTCGGGGCCGTTGTCGACGTCGAGCATGATCGCATCGAAACCTTGTGGCTCGGCTTGCAGCACCTTGGCCACGTCTTCCATCCGGATCACGGTGCGCGGGTCAAGCAGCGGGTTACCGGCCTTCTCGCCCAGCGGCCCGCGATTCCACTCCACCACGCCGGGCACCAGTTCGGCGACTACCACTTCAGCCGTCTTGCCCAAATGCTTGAGCGCCGAGGCCAGGGTGAAGCCCATGCCCAGGCCACCGATCAATACTCGCGAATTCGGCCGGCCGGCGACCTTGCGGCAGGGGATTTCGGCCAAGGCATCTTCGGAGCCGTGCATGCGAGTGTTCATCAACTGCCCGCCGTCGCCACCCTGAATCTTGATGACGAAGTCCTCGCCGTATTCGAACAGGCACAGGGCACCGCCGTTTTCAGGGATGGGGGTGGTGTCGAGCAGAACGAAACGTTTCATGGGGCGCTCTTGAGGAGAAATTGACAGATGGGGGAAGGCAAACACGCGCAGTTGGGAGTAGCCTGCAAAAAGACCACAAGGCCAACGGAGCCATTGATGAAGCGCACCATTCTAACGGTCATTGCCTTGGCCGCGCTCTCGATAACTGCAGTGCAGGCCCAGGAACCGCAAACCATCCCCACCAGCCCTGTGCCGATGCCCGGCTCACCCGGCACCGCCACTCCGACGCCGTATCCGCAGATCACCCCGACCAGCGTGCCCAAGGCCGGCACCGGCAGTGGCGGAGCACCGCTGTTGCCGCCGATCGAAATGCCCAATCCACCCAAGGACCAGACTTTGCCAGGCCTTGAACCGAGCACGACGAAAATCAAAACGCCGGGAGGCTAGACCTGCTGCAAGAGCAGTTGCCCGTCGGCCATGCGCAAGCGTTTGGAGAGGGAGACGGCGAGGGCGCGGATGATCTTGGCGGCGATTTTCGGCGAGTCGTTGAGCATCTTTTCCAGGGAGTCCTTGCCCAGGTTGAGCAACTGGCAATTGCTCGCGGCCACGCAACTGGCTGAGCGTCGTTCACCGTCGAGCACAGCCATTTCGCCGAACGCCCGACCGCTGCGCAAGGTGGCCATGGTCACTCGTTGCCCGTCGCTGTTGGTCTTCTGCACCGCGACCTGGCCGGTGTGGATGATGCACATGAAACTGCCAGCATCGCCCTCATGGAAAATCTCTTCGCCTTCGGGAATGGTGCTGATGCTGAAGTAACCCGAAGCTGCCGCGAAGTCTGCCGGCAGCAGTTGATCGAACAGGCCGCAGTCCATCAGCCAGTCGCGAATTTCGTTGTTCAGTAAGGTCGGTTCTGACATGTCGTCACGGTCTTTTTCTTGTGTCTGTTGCTGTTCCAGTCACCGCCCCCTTGTAGGAGCGAGGCTTGCCCGCGAAGAGGCCCTGACATTCAACATCAATGTCGGCCGTGATAATGCCTTCGCGGGCAAGCCTCGCTCCTACAAGGGATCGCGCCCAGTGTCTGGTGTTAAGACCGGTACGCCGGGCCAAGTTCCTCAGGCGATGCCCAAAACCTTGAAAACAAATGCGTATTCGAGGGCTACATCACGTAATCCCTGATAACGACCGCTCATCCCGCCATGCCCGGCACCCAATTCGGTCTTGAGCAGCAGGGGATTGGTGTCGGTTTTGGTCGCGCGTAATTTCGCCACCCACTTGGCCGCTTCCCAGTACTGCACGCGACTGTCGTTGTAGCCGGCGATCACCAGCGTTGCCGGATAGGCTTGCGCGGTGACGTTTTCGTACGGGGCGTAGGCCTTGATCCGATCATAGACGTCCGGCTCTTGCGGGTTGCCCCACTCGTCGTATTCCGTGACGGTCAGCGGCAGCTCCGGGTCGAGCATGGTATTGAGCACGTCGACGAACGGCACTTCGGCAATCGCTGCACCGAACAGCTCCGGCCGTTGATTGAGTACCGCGCCGATCAGCAAACCACCGGCGCTGCCACCGCTGATCGCCAGCTGCGATGGGGTGGTGAAACCGTTGGCGATCAGGTGTTCGGCGCACGCGATGAAATCGCTGAAAGTGTTGTGTTTGTGTTCCTGCTTGCCGGCGCGGTACCAGGCTTCGCCCAGCTCACCGCCACCGCGTACATGGGCGATGGCAAACGCCATGCCGCGATCCAGCAAGCTCAGGCGCGCGTGGGAGAACCACGGGTCGAGGCTTTCGCCGTAGGCGCCGTAGCCGTACAGATAAAGCGGCGTCGGCTTGCCGAGGAACTCGCGTTTGACCACCAGGCTGATCGGCACTTGCGTACCGTCCGGTGCCGTCGCCCACAGTCGCTGGCTGACGTACGCGTCGGCGTCGAACGGGCCGAGCACCGGGGTTTCCTTGAGGACTTTCTGCTCGCCGGTGGTCAGAATCAGTTGGCGGATCTGCGCCGGACGGTTCAAGGCTTCGTAGCGCAGACGGATCCGGTCGCTGACAAATTCCAGGCTGTTCTGCACATGCAGGCTGTAGGCCGCGTCCGGCAATTGCACGCGATACGGCACCAAGTCCCGTGGGCGGACTTCGATGATCGGCAGGCCACCTTCGCGCAGGCTCAGGGTCATGGCCTCGGCGTTCAGGCTCATGCCTTCGAGCATCACTGTGTCGCTGTGGGGAATCAGGTTCTTCCAGTCCGCTTCGGTCGGCGCGACGCCCGTATCGGCGGCCTGGTACAGGGCAAAGTTGATGCCGTCGCGGTTGGTGCGGATCAGCCACGTCCACTCGCCATCGAGTTTGCCGTGGTCGACATCGTATTCGTGTTCTTCAACCCTCGGCGCCAGGCAGGTAAAGGCCTGATGCGGCAGCGAGGCGTCGAGCACCCAGACTTCGCTGGTGGTCTTGCTGCCCAGCGACAACAGCAGTTGCCGTTCGGAGCTTGAGCGATAGCAATGTAGGAAGAATCGGCCGTCCGGCTCATGGAACACTTCTTCAGCCGCGGTGCCGTCCAGCCGGTAGCGGAACAGTTTGTGCGGGCGATGGGTGTCGTCGAGTTCGCCGAAGAATAGCGTCAGGCTGTCATTGGCCCAGGTCATGCTGCCGTCGCAGTCCTGGAATTCCAGTTCGCTGACGCGGCCGCTGGATAATTCCTTCACGAACAGCGTGTAAATCTCTTCGCCGCTGGAGTCGATGCTGTAGGCCAGACGCTGGTGGTCCGGGCTGATGCTGAACGCGCCCAGGGAAAAGAAGCCGCCCTTGGCCAGCACGTTCGGATCAAGCAGCAGCAGTTCCTGGCTTTCGTCGATGTGCAGGCTGCCATCGGCCGGACGCGGGCAGCGGTAGTGGCGGGCATATTCGTCGCCCGCAGTGGTGCGCGTGTAATACAGGTACGGACCCCAGGGGGAGGGCAGCGACAGGTCGGTTTCGAGAATCCGCCCCTTGATCTCTTCGAACAGGGTTTCACGCAGGCCGGCCTGATCGGCGGTTTGCGCCTCTTGATAGCGGTTTTCAGCTTTCAGGTAATCGAGCACCGCGTCGGTGTCGCGCTCCTGCAGCCAGGCATACGGGTCGCAACCGTCGGCCTTGTGGGCAATTGGAGCGCTGGTGACGTTGGCGGATAGGGGCATGAATGGCTCTCGAACAATGTACGGAATAAGGGCTTCGCAACCTGTTGGAGCGGGCTTGTGGTGAGGGGGCTTTTCTGTGGCGAGGGAGCTTGCTCCCGCTGAACTGCGCAGCAGTTCCTTTTTTGGGGCCGCTTCGCAGCCCAACGGGAGCAAGCTCCCTCGCCACAAAAGCTCCCTCGCCACAACAGCCCCCTCACCACAAGCCCGCTCTCACAGAGTCTGTGTCTTGCCCGACTGGTATTGGGACAAGCCTGACGTGCGAAAAGTCGTTACTATAAGCGCCTCTTTGCCTGCCTTGCCATGGACACCATGACCGAGAACGACTATCTGATCGCTTGGGGCCTCTACGCCTTTGCCGCTTTAGGCTGCCTGTTGGTGTGGATGCGCATCACCCGCTGGATGTGGCGTTGGCTGCGTGAGCCGCTGCGGCTGCTGGTGGCGGTGTTGCTGTTCAGCCCGACCATCATCGACCCGGTGAAAGAAAAGGTCGCCCCGGCCATCGCCATTACGGCCCTCGACTTGCTGTTCAAGGTCGGCAACAACGCCTGGCGGGCGGTTTCCGATCTGTTCATGTACGGCATGATTGCCTTCGGCATTTATCTGGTGTTCGTGGCCATCCGTTTTCCCATCGAGCGCGCCTCCAACGCTCGCAAGGAACAGGCGGCTGCCGCCAAGGCAGCGGCGCGGGCCGACGAGCCTGACGACGATCAGCCTTTCGGCGGTGCCGGCGATGATCGTTACGGCCGGCCACCGGTGCCGAGCAACCCTCAGCGTTTGCGGGTCGAACCGCGTCTATAACCGTGCCCCTGCATTGAATCGAGAGTCCGAGCATGTGTGAGTTATTGGGCATGAGCGCCAATGTCCCGACCGATATCGTGTTCAGCTTCACCGGGCTGATGCAGCGCGGCGGCCGCACCGGGCCGCACCGTGACGGCTGGGGCATCGCTTTTTATGAAGGCCGTGGCCTGCGGCTGTTCCAGGACCCGGCGGCGAGCAGCGAGTCGGAAGTGGCGAACCTGGTGCAGCGCTATCCGATCAAGAGCGAAGTGGTGATCGGGCACATTCGCCAGGCCAACGTCGGCAAAGTGTGCCTGTCCAACACCCACCCGTTCGTGCGCGAGTTGTGGGGGCGCAACTGGTGTTTCGCCCACAACGGCCAATTGGCCGATTTCAACCCGACCGCCAGTTTTTACCGCCCCGTTGGCGATACCGACAGCGAAGCGGCATTCTGCGATTTACTCAACCGGGTGCGTGCAGCGTTTCCCGAGCCGGTAGAGATCGAAGCACTGTTGCCGGACCTGGTGGCCGCCTGCGCCGAGTACCGCAGCAAAGGCGTGTTCAACTGCTTGCTCAGCGACGGCGACTGGCTGTTCTGCTACTGCTCGAGCAAACTGGCGCAGATCACCCGCCGAGCACCGTTCGGCCCGGCGCGTTTGAAGGACGTCGATGTGATCGTCGACTTCCAGGCCGAGACCACACCCAATGACGTGGTCACGGTGATCGCCACCGAACCCTTGACCGAAAACGAAACCTGGACCCGCTACGAACCGGGCCAATGGAGCCTCTGGCGACGCGGTGAATGCGTCAGCCAGGGCAAGACCGAATAAGGATCTATCCCCCATGTTGCTCAGTTATCTACGGCTGGTGTTGTTCGCGGCGGGCCTGTTGATCGGTGTCCAGGTGCCTGGGTTCATCAATGACTATGCCAAGCGGGTCGAGGCGCATCTGATCGAGGCGCAGACCGGTTTGAGCGGTTTTCAGGGCACCGCCAATCAGTTTTTCAAGGGTGACATGCAAGCGCTCGTGGCCCATTACCGGGCCAGCGAAGACCCGATCTTTCGCAGCGATGCCGACAGCCTGAGCACCTTGCTCACCCGTCAACTGGCCCTCGACAAGCAATTCCAGGCCATGCAGGGCCCGTGGTACATCCGCGTCCTGCAAGTGGCCCTGGCCGCCGATCCGGATATTCGCAAGGAAACCTGGAATGGCTACAGCTACCAGATCCTGCTGACGCCGGAAGCGATGATCTGGGGCATGAGCGGTGCGTTGCTGCTGTCGTTCGGCATTGAATGCCTGTTCCGACTGATCGACTGGGTGGTGCTGGGCGGCAAGCGTCTGCGCCAGAGCCGGCCGATCGAAGAGCGGGATTTGCGCGGCCTCTGACTGATCGCTGCCGAGCGGGCTTTTGTGGCGAGGGGGCTTGCCCCCGTTCGGCTGCGCAGCAGCCGTAAAACCGGTAAACGCGATTTACATGACGCATCAAGGTAGCCGGTTTTGGGGCCGCTTCGCGACCCATCGGGGGCAAGCCCCCTCGCCACGGTTAGTGGTCAATCAGCCAGGATGATGTAACCCTCACCCACCTTGCGCGCATACCCCTCCAGCACTTGCTGACACAGCGTCACAATCTCCTCGACCCATTCCACGCCAACCCGCCACGACACCACCACCTGCAAATTCGGCGGCCGTTGATCGATGGCCAGCAAGGTCAATTCCCCCCGCGCCAATTCCTCGGCCACCAGCACTGGCGGCAGCGCGCCAATGCCGAAGCCGTCGCGCAGCAAGCGGGTGATCGCCGACACTGAGTTCACACAGTTCAGCCGTGGCGCCATGACCCCGTTGGCCTGCATCAGGCTCAAGATATCCTGATGGGGGCGGGAGTTTTTCGAATAGGTGATGATCCGTTCCCGCGCCAGGTCGGCAATCCCTGAATATTCGCGGTTGTAGATCGAGTTAGTCGCCACAATCCAGCCCATCGGGTGACTGGCCAGCTCAAGGCTGCGCACGCTCTCCTGACGCAACAGGTCGGTTTGCAGGATCAGGTCGAGAAAGCCTTTTTGCAGCTGATCGCAGAGGTTGAGCGCGGTATCGGCCACCAACTCGATTTCCACCAGCGGGTAATGATCCATCATCTGCGCCACCAAGGGGCTGAGCCAGGTGTGGATGACGGTGTCCATGACGCCGATCCGGACCCGCCCGACCTTACTCGAACGCGTCTCGATCGAGTGCTTGAGCGCCTGCATCGTGTCCATCATCTGCTCGGCGTATTCGAGCACTTTCAGGCCTTCGGGCGTCAGGCTCACGCCGCGAGAATCGCGCAGAAACAGCTTCACCCCCAGCTCACTTTCGAGCACGGCAATGCGGCTGGAAATCGACGCCTGGGTGGTGAAGAGCTTGTCTGCCGTCAGGCGAAAACTCTTGAGTCGGGCGACCCAGACAAAGGTCTCGAGAAACTTCAGGTTCATGGGATCAACTTTTTCTTATGCCTTGGTCGGGTTTTTATTAGTTGGACGCAGCAGGGCCAAGCGTCCAAAAATCGACACATCCGGTTCCCACGATAGGCGTCGTCGGGGCTCAGAACAATACCAATAAAATTTGCACGGAGACTTGCCATGAGTGCGCCCGACACCCTCGTTCCCAAAGCCACGGCTCGCCCGGGACCCTTCGATTGGTACCACAACATCAACAAGCAGGAACGTCGTACATTCTGGAGCTGCAAGATCGGCTATGGCCTGGACGGCATGGACACCCAGATGCTCAGCTTCGTGGTGCCGACCCTGATTGCCATGTGGGGTATTACCACTGGCGAAGCCGGGCTGATTCACACCAGCACCCTGATCGCCTCGGCCATCGGTGGTTGGGTGGCGGGGATTCTCTCTGACCGCATCGGTCGGGTACGCACCCTGCAACTGACGGTGCTCTGGTTCGCGTTCTTCACCTTCCTCTGCGGCTTTGCCCAGAACTACGAACAACTGTTGATCAGCCGCACGTTGATGGGCTTCGGTTTCGGCGGTGAATGGACCGCCGGCGCTGTGCTTATTGGCGAAGTGATTCGCGCCAAGGACCGTGGCAAAGCGGTCGGTATGGTGCAATCGGGTTGGGCGCTGGGCTGGGGGATGACGGCGATTCTGTATGCGCTGCTATTTTCCGTATTACCGCCGGAAGACGCCTGGCGGGCATTGTTCATCCTTGGCATCGTGCCGGCGGTTTTCGTGATCTTCGTCCGCCGCCTGGTCAAGGACCCGGAAATCTACCGCGAAGCCAAAGCCAGGCAAGAGCCAAGCAACCCAGCCAAGTTCTACGAGATTTTCGCCCCGGGCATCCTTTTCACCACTATCCGCGCTTCGATCCTGACCACCGGCGCCCTCGGCGGTTACTACGCGATCACTTCCTGGCTGCCGACCTTTCTGAAAAACGAACGGGGCTTGAGCGTACTCGGCACCGGTGGCTATCTGGCGATGGTGATCGTCGGGTCCTACGTCGGGTACGTGATCAGCGCGTATTTGACTGACATCCTCGGTCGTAAAAAGAACTTCATTCTGTTCGCGGTCGGCTCGTTCACCATTGTTTTGCTTTACACCCAATTACCGGTCAGTAACGGTGTGATGCTCTGGCTGGGTTTCCCCTTGGGCTTCTTTGCTTCGGGGATTTTCAGCGGCATGGGCGCGTTTTTGACCGAACTGTTTCCGACGCGCATACGCGGCTCGGGCCAAGGTTTTTGCTACAACATCGGTCGGGCATTGGCGGCGTTGTTCCCGCTGTTGATCGGCTTGCTCAGCCAGAAGGTGCCACTGAGTGTGGGAATCGGGGCTTTCGCGGCGGTGTCCTACGGGGTAGTGATCCTGGCGGCCCTGAGCCTGCCGGAAACCCGTGGCAAGCAACTCGACGCTCAATAACCGAATGTCCGGTAACTGATAATCTGAGGGGCATATGTCCTTCAGCTAAGAAGATAAAAGCCTACAGGAGTGTTCACCGTGAACCGCCTGCTATTGAACTGCGACATCGGCGAGAGCTTCGGCAACTGGACAATGGGTCTGGACGCCGAGGTCATGCCCTTCATCGACTGCGCCAACATCGCCTGTGGTTTCCACGCCGGCGACCCGAGCATCATGCGCAAGACCGTCAGCCTGGCCCTGAGCCACGGCGTGCAGATTGGCGCTCATCCGGCCTATCAGGATCTGGTGGGGTTCGGTCGCCGCTCCATGGCTTACACCGCCCAGGAACTGCAGGACCTGTTGCATTACCAGATCGGCGCCCTTGATGGCATCTGCCGGGCGCAGGGCGGGCGGGTGAGTTACGTCAAACCTCACGGCGCGATGTACAACGACATGATGGCCAACCCGGCGCAACTGCGCGCGGTGATTCAGGCCGTGGCGGCCTATGACCGGACGCTGCCATTGATGCTGATGGCGACCCGCGACAACAGTGCCGCGCAGCAACTCGGCGATGAATACGGCGTGACACTGTGGTTCGAAGCCTTCGCCGATCGCGCTTACGACAGCGCCGGCAGACTGGTCTCGCGGCAACTGCCGGGAGCCGTGCATCACGATCCCGAGAAGATCATTGAACAGGCGCTGATCATTGCCCGCGGTGGCATGCTCACGGCCAGCGATGGCAGCGCCTTGCACTTGCAGGCCAATACCTTGTGTGTGCACGGCGACAACGCCAGTTCGGTGGCCGCCGTGCAGCGCATTCGTGAAGCCTTGAATCAGCAGAGTGCATCATGAAGCCACGGGTAGAAGTGGTGGCGCTGGATTGCCTGATGGTGCGTCTGTTCGATGAAATCAGCGAAGCCAATATGCCGTGGATGCTCGCGGCCAGCGAGCGTCTGCGAGAAGCCTTCGCCCGCCATTTGATCGATCTGGTGCCGTCCTACACAACGTTGATGGTGCATTACGATCTGACGGCGCTGAATCCGGCCCAGGCGCGAGAGTTGATCGCTGAAGCCTTGATTGATCTGTCGCCCAACGCTCGGGCCAGCGGTAGATGCCATGTGTTGCCGGTCTGGTATGACCTGAGCGTCGGCCCGGAACTGAGCTTGCTGTCTCAGCGCAGCGGATTAGCGGTGGAAGAGGTCATCCGTCGTCACAGCGAGCGCGAGTATCAAGTGTTCGCATTGGGCTTCGCGCCGGGGTTCGCCTTCATGGGATTGGTGGAGGAAGTGTTGGCTGCACCGCGTATGAATACTCCGCGCAAAAAAGTGGCTGCCGGCAGTGTTGGTATCGCCGAACGCCAGACGGCGGCTTATCCGGTGGTGTCCCCTGGCGGCTGGAACCTTATCGGCCGTACCCCGGCCAAATTGTTCGACCGCGAGCGCGAGGGTTACAGCCTGATGCAACCGGGCGACACCGTGCGCTTCGAAGCGGTCAGCCATGCCGAGTTCATCAACCTTGGCGGTGATGACACGCCGTTGGAGGCCCTGGTATGAGCCGACTGACGATTGAAGCAAGTACACCGCTGTGCCTGTTGCAGGACGCCGGGCGGTTTGGCGTGCGGCATCTGGGCGTGACCCAGGGCGGGGCAGCGGATTGGCGATCGATGTCGTGGGCCAATTGGCTGCTGGGCAATGGGCTGGATGCGTCGGTGATCGAAATCACCCTCGGCGGGTTTACGGTCGTTGCTCAGGAAGATTGCGTGCTGGCATTGGCCGGGGCGGATCTGGGGGCGCAAATCGATGGCGAGGCATTGGCGCCGTGGCGCAGTTTCAGGCTGAACAAAGGTCAGCAATTGCAATTCACCCAGCCACTGCTTGGCGCTCGGGCTTATTTGGCGGCCCCGGGTGGATTTGATGCGCCAAAGGTGTTGGGCAGTAGCGCAACGGTGGTCCGTGAGGAGCTCGGTGGGCTGGATGGCATGGGTCGGGCGTTGGCCAAAGAGGCGCAATTGAGCTACTCGGGGAGCTCGCTGCTACTGCTGCGAGAGTTGGCAGCCGAACAGGTGCCGGATTTCAAACTCGATGCGCCGCTGGACCTGGTGCTCGGTGCACAGATCGGCGAGTTCAGTGGACAGAGTTTGTTCGACGCATTCAACAGCATCTGGACCCTCGACAGCCGCGCCGATCGCATGGGCATTCGCTTGCTGGGAACGGCGTTGCAGTATCAGGGCAAGCCGATGATTTCCGAAGGTATCCCGCTGGGCGCGGTCCAGGTGCCGCCGGACGGGCAGCCAATTGTGCTGCTCAATGATCGGCAGACCATTGGCGGTTATCCGCGCCTGGGGGCGTTGACGCCATTGGCCTTGGCGCGATTGGCGCAGTGTTTGCCGGGATCGAAGGTGCGGTTGAGGCCGGTGGTGCAGGATGTCGCTCATCGCGAACACGTCGAATATTTACGCCGCTTTCTGAACAGCTAAAAGCATCGCGAGCAAGCCTCGCTCCTACAGGGTTAATGCGTGATGCACGAACACCGAAACCTGTAGGAGCGAGGCTTGCTCGCGAAGGCGTCCGTCCAGACAACATAATTATTTGGAAAGAAACCGCATCCCTTCCTCCAACCCCCGCAACGTCAGCGGATACATCTGGTCATCAATCAAATCCCGCACGATGTTGGTCGATGAGGTATAGCCCCAGGTGTCTTTCGGATATGGGTTGATCCAGATGAGCTTCTTGTACTTTTCCTTGAAGCGCTGCATCCACACGTACCCGGCTTCTTCATTCCAGTGCTCGACGCTGCCGCCGGCCTGAGTGATTTCATAGGGCGCCATGGCGGCATCGCCGATGAAGATCACTTTGTAGTCGGCGCCGTACTTGTGCAGCAGGTCTTGGGTGGCGGTGCGCTCAGAGGTGCGACGCATGTTGTTCTTCCACACCGATTCATAAATGAAGTTGTGGAAGTAGAAGTACTCCAAGTGCTTGAACTCGGTCTTGCAGGCCGAAAACAGCTCTTCACAGATCTTCACGTGGGCGTCCATCGAGCCGCCGATGTCGAACAGCAGCAGCAACTTGACGGTGTTGCGGCGTTCCGGACGCATCTGGATGTTCAGCAACCCGGCATCGCGCGCGGTGTGGTCGATGGTGCCGTCGATGTCCAGTTCTTCCGTCGCACCCTGACGGGCGAATTTACGCAGGCGCCGCAGGGCGACCTTGATGTTGCGTGTGCCCAGTTCGACCGAATCGTCGAGGTTCTTGTACTCGCGCTGATCCCAGACTTTGACCGCTTTGCCTTGACGCTTGCCGGCATCGCCGACCCGAATGCCTTCCGGGTTGAAGCCACCGGAACCGAATGGGCTGGTGCCGCCAGTGCCGATCCACTTGTTGCCGCCGGCATGGCGTTCTTTCTGTTCTTCCAGGCGCTTCTTGAACTCTTCGATCAGCTTGTCCAGGCCGCCGAGGGACTGGATCGCGGCCCGCTCTTCATCGGTCAGGGAGCGCTCGAATTCCTTGCGCAGCCAGTCTTCCGGAATCAACGCCTGGAGGTGATCGTCGAGCTTTTCCAGGCCGTTGAAGTAGGCACCGAAGGCCCGGTCGAACTTGTCGAAATGCTTTTCGTCCTTCACCAGGATCGCCCGCGACAAGTAATAGAACTCGTCCATGTCGGCGAAGGTCACGCGCTGTTTCAGCGCGTTGATCAGGTCCAGCAGCTCACGCACCGAGACCGGCACTTTGGCGGCACGCATTTCATTGAACAGGTTGAGCAACATGGCGTTGACCTTATCGAGTGCCGCGACGGCTCATGAACGCCAGACGCTCAAGCAATTGCACGTCTTGTTCGTTCTTCACCAAGGCGCCGGCCAGTGGCGGAATGGCCTTGGTCGGATCGCGCTCGCGCAGTACCGCTTCACCGATGTTGTCGGCCATCAGTAATTTCAGCCAGTCCACCAATTCCGAGGTCGATGGCTTCTTCTTCAGGCCCGGCACCTTGCGCACGTCGAAGAACACGTCCAGCGCTTCGCTGACCAGGTCTTTCTTGATGTTCGGGTAATGCACGTCGACGATTCGCTGCATCGTGACGCGATCCGGGAAGGCGATGTAGTGGAAGAAGCAGCGGCGCAGGAAGGCGTCCGGCAGCTCTTTCTCGTTGTTGGAGGTAATGATGATGATCGGGCGCTTCTTGGCCTTGATGGTCTCGTCGATCTCGTAAACGTAGAACTCCATCTTGTCGAGTTCTTGCAGCAAGTCGTTGGGGAACTCGATGTCGGCCTTGTCGATTTCATCGATCAGCAGGATCACCCGCTCTTCGGACTCGAAAGCCTCCCAGAGCTTGCCCTTCTTCAGGTAATTGCGAACGTCGTGAACCTTTTCCGTGCCCAGCTGCGAATCGCGCAGGCGGCTGACCGCGTCGTACTCGTACAGGCCTTGATGCGCCTTGGTGGTGGATTTGATGTGCCAGGTGATCAACTTGGCGCCGAAGGACTCGGCCAGTTGCTCGGCGAGCATGGTCTTGCCGGTGCCTGGCTCGCCCTTGACCAGCAGTGGCCGTTCCAGAGTGATGGCGGCGTTGACCGCCAGCTTCAGGTCATCGGTGGCGACGTAGGCCTGGGTGCCTTCGAACTTCATCTGCTAATCCTCGAACGGTAACGCCGACCTGAACGAGGCAGGGCGGGGCGCAATAATTGTAGTACCCGACTATAACGCGGTGCCCGGTCGACTGTGAACGCAGACGGCTTATTCAGTCTCTGAATGGGGCGTCACATCTTGACTCAGTCTCGGCCGCTAGCCAGTATTGAGCTATCGCCATTTTGGCGATAGCTTGCGGGGCATGTCTACTAAATACCGATTTCGCGATACGTACCGCATTCAGTTGCGCGAGAAGGATCATCCGCCGCCCCATGCACATCTGACAGGTGGCGGGCTGGATGTGATGCTCAGCCTGGTAACCGTCGAAGTGATGATGGGCAAGGCGCCGCCGCTGATCATCAAGGAAGCGCTAGAGTGGGTCAGGGCCCATCAGGTGCAATTGCTGGAGGATTGGAAACGATGTTACCCATGAAACGACCCCGTCTGTCGGCAGTACAGGTACTGCCGGATTACCGTCTGGCGCTGACCTTTATCGATGGTCAGCAACTGAGCCTGGATTTAAGTCGTGATCTGCGTTCGTACCCGGGGTTGCAACCATTGCTGGAGGAGCATGCTTTTGAAGGCGCCGCTTTGGGTGACGATGGCTGGTGTGTGGAGTGGCCCGAACTGGATGTCCAGATAGGCGCAGACACGCTGTATCTGGATGCTCTGGCGCAAAACGCGGCAGATGAAAATACCCGTATTTTCATCGATTGGCGTGCTCGCACCGGGCTACCGTTGAACCAGGCGGCAGAGGCGTTGGGGGTTAGTGCCCGCAGTATCAGTCGCTACAGCAGTGGTCGTGAAGCTGTGCCGCGGTCGTTGGCCCTGGCTTGCCTGGGCTGGGACTTCTTGCAGCAGCAAACAAACCCGGCGCGGGCAGCGGAAGAAACCGGTCGTTACACCGTCACACGCAAGTCCTAACCGGCATCCGGTTTCGGCCGTTCGTACTGGGCATTGAACGCCTCGATGAAACCATTACGTAAAATCTGCAAAAACGCCTCGAATGCGCTGATATCTCGTTGATGCACGCTGCCTCTGAGCTGGACGCGAGTGGCGAACTGGTTTTTCGGCTGGTTCTTCAACACATTCTCGGTACCCCCGACGAGTGCTTCCCAGATGGAACGGAATATCCCTTTGTCCTTGTTTTCCACGTCCTGCTGCCAATTGAACACATCGACGTCGCGCAACAGCGGCTTGATGTAGCCGGTGAGTTGGCCCTTGTTGGCTTCGGCTTCGATGACCACGTCGCCATGGCCGGCATTGAAGTCGAACTTGCCGTAGGCCGAGGCGAAGTCGTTCATGCGTTTGAGTTCAAGGTTCCTGGCGCGCAGGCGAAATTCGAAGTCCTGGAAGTCGCTCAGCGGATCGAAGGTCGCCGTGGTTTCCAGCGGTGCATGCCCCAGCAACAGAGCCTTGCCGTCGAATCGGGCATCGCGTTTGCCTTTGGTGTCGACCACGTTGGTCAGGTTGTAAATGCTGGCATTGACCTGAGTGGCATTCATGTTCACGGGCGGTTTTGAATTGAAGTTTCGGAAGGTGACCCGCCCGTCGTTGATCTGCACTTCGTTCAGGGTAATCGGCAGCAACTTTTCCAATTGTGCCCGCCAGTCGGTGCCCTCACCGGTCTGGGAGTTTTTCTTGTTGGCACCGCCGTCGACGAAGTTCACCTCGGGTTTGTCGAACTGCGCCTCGGCCACCACCGCGTGGTCATACCAGAGCGAGTGCCAGCTGACGGAGAGGTCAATCAATGGCGCGTTGACGAAAGGCACGGGAACCTTGCCATTGACCTTGACGATTTTCAGTCCATTGATTTTGTAGGCGCCGCGCCACAGGGCCAGGTCTACGTCGGTAATCTGCCCGCGGTAGTCACCCATGTTCGCCAATCTTTCGTTGAGGTAATCGCGCACCACGTAGGGCAGGGCAATGTGCAGGGCAACCAGCAGCAGAACGAGGCCGGCGAGGGTCCACAGGGGCCAACTGTATCGACGCTTCATGGCGGCAAATCTCTGGCGGTATAAAGCGATTGACTGCGGGGGTAAGCGGACGTTCGACTGACTGGACGACCACGGGTAACAGGCATACCTTGGACAGCTAATTCAACGCTGTACAAGGACCCAGCCATGAGCCGTATTTATGCTGACAACGCCCATTCCATTGGCAATACGCCGCTGGTTCAGATCAACCGTATCGCCCCGCGCGGTGTCACCATCCTGGCCAAGATCGAAGGGCGCAACCCCGGCTATTCGGTCAAGTGCCGGATCGGCGCGAACATGATCTGGGACGCCGAAAGCACCGGTAAACTCAAGCCTGGCATGACCATCATCGAACCGACTTCGGGCAATACCGGCATCGGCCTGGCATTCGTTGCCGCTGCCCGTGGTTATCGGTTGATGCTGACCATGCCGGCGTCCATGAGCATCGAACGACGCAAGGTGCTCAAGGCCCTGGGTGCCGAACTGGTGTTGACGGAACCGGCCAAAGGCATGAAAGGCGCGATCGAGAAGGCCGCCGAAATCCTCGCCAGTGATCCATCGACCTACTTCATGCCGGGGCAGTTCGAAAACCCGGCCAACCCGGCCATCCACGAAAAAACCACCGGGCCGGAAATCTGGAACGACACCGACGGTGCAGTCGACGTACTGGTGGCGGGCGTCGGAACGGGTGGAACCATCACCGGGGTTTCGCGGTATATCAAGAATACCCAAGGCAAGCCGATTATCTCGGTGGCCGTGGAGCCGGTGGTGTCTCCAGTGATCACACAGGCGATGGCAGGTGAAGAGATCAAGCCGAGCCCTCACAAAATCCAGGGCATCGGCGCTGGTTTTGTGCCGAAGAACCTGGATCTGTCGATGGTCGACCGGGTCGAACTGGTCAGCGACGATGAGTCCAAGGCGATGGCCCTGCGCCTGATGCAGGAAGAAGGGATTTTGAGCGGTATCTCGTGCGGCGCCGCCATGGCGGTGGCTGTGCGGCTGGCCGAAACCCCGGAAATGCAGGGCAAGACCATCGTGGTGATTCTGCCCGACTCCGGCGAGCGCTACCTGTCGAGCATGCTGTTCAGTGATCTGTTTACCGAACAGGAGAATCAGCAATAACGTTTACGACTGCTTCGCAGCCAAACGGGTAGGAGCGAGGCTTGCCCGCGAAGAACGATGACGCGTGATACCTGAAAAACCGCGGTGCGTTCTTCGCGGGCAAGCCTCGCTCCTACAGGTTCTGCGGTTGTCAGGTCAGCCCCCGTTCAGGAACCTTGTGTTAATAAGTGTTTGTTGCGTAATCCTTAACACTGAATGTTGAGTGAGGCGGGTATTTCCCGAGGCCGGTAGTGTTTATCATGGCCGACTGCCACGTCGGGTAAATGGCGTTGTGCAAAGTTACCTACTATCAAGGAGTTGTAGATGAACTTTTCCTTTGTCGCGAAGGCTTCGGTGTTGTTGCTGTTCCTCGGCAGCACGCTCTATGTGCACTTGCGTGGCAAGGCGCGTTTGCCGGTCTTGCGTCAGTTCGTCAACCACTCGGCTCTGTTTGCACCCTATAACGCCTTGATGTACCTGTTCTCTGGCGTGCCATCCAAACCCTACCTGGACCGCAGCAAGTTCCCGGAGCTGGACGTGCTCAGGGACAACTGGGAAGTTATCCGCGACGAAGCCATGCACTTGTTCGACGAGGGCTACATTCGCGCCGCCGAAAAGAACAACGACGCCGGTTTCGGTTCGTTCTTCAAGAAGGGCTGGAAGCGCTTCTATCTCAAGTGGTACGACAAACCCCTGCCATCGGCCAAAGCCTTGTGCCCGAAAACCGTGGCGTTGGTCAGCAGTATTCCCAACGTCAAAGGCGCCATGTTTGCGCTGCTACCCGGTGGCAGTCACCTCAACCCGCATCGCGATCCGTTCGCCGGTTCTTTGCGTTATCACTTGGGGCTGTCGACACCGAACTCCGATCATTGCCGCATCTTCGTCGATGGTCAGGTCTATGCCTGGCGTGATGGGGAAGACGTGATGTTCGATGAAACCTACGTGCACTGGGTCAAGAACGAAACCGAGCAAACCCGGGTCATCCTGTTTTGCGACATCGAGCGACCGATGAGCAACCGCCTCATGACCCGTATCAACCGCTCGATCAGCGGCTGGCTGGGGCGCGCCACTGCACCCCAGAACCTTGACGATGAACGCGTTGGCGGGATCAATCAGGCCTATGCCTGGAGTAAGAACTTCAGCGACAAGTTCAGCGGTGTGGTCAAACAGTGGAAGCGTCGTAATCCCAAGGCTTACCGCGTGCTGCGGCCGGTGCTGGCGGTGGTGGTGTTGACGTTGTTGGGGTATTGGCTGTTTGGTTGAGACCGATTACTGAGTGACCTGTGGCGAGGGGGCTTGCCCCCGTTGGGTCGCGAAGCGGCCCCAAAAAACAGCGATCCATCTCTTTCAGAACCAATGCAATGCCTGGTTTACGACTGCTTCGCAGCCGAACGGGGGCGAGCCCCCTCGCCACAGGGATCGTGTCAGGCTCCTGTTTCTCGGCTCTGACGTTAACTCATTGCAATCCATGTCACACGCTGGTTATAGTCGGCGCTCGGTGGTTTCCTGAACCCCCCCTTCACCCATCAAAAAAAGATCAGCCCATGCCAGCTTCCCCCATCAATGCGGTAGTCGATTCAGCGGTCAACGCTGGCATCGTGCCGTGCGGGAATCAGCAGCCTGCGCAGATCAGTCATTACCCCCCACCTGTCAGTAGCACGCCGGTGTGCGCAGTCGTATCACCGCCAGGCGTTGGCTTCTCGGGCTGATCAGCTTTTTTCTGCTGTTCCCATGCCTGTCTGAAAAAGCGCCCGCCTGAAAAAACTACTGAATTTCAGCTTCGGCTGAGTTGGCTTTTTGCCTGACTACAGGTGGTATTCATGTTTGTCCTTTCGAAAAAATCCGCGCTCGCGGCGGCGTCCACGAGCCTGTTCGTTTTGCTGTGGAGCAGCGGCGCGATCTTCTCCAAATGGGGGTTGGCGCACGCGTCACCCTTCGCCTTTTTACTGATTCGTTTCGCCATTGCCTTGTGCGGGCTGGTGCTGTTGATGCCGTTGCTCAAGCTGAAACTACCCAAGGGCGGCAAGCCGATGTTGTATGCGATGGCCACGGGCGTGGTGTTGCTGGGGGCTTATCAGATTTTCTATCTGTTGGCCCTGGACCTGAAGGTCACGCCGGGGATGATGGCCACCATCATGGGCGTTCAACCGATTCTCACCGTAGTGATCATGGAGCGGCATCGATCAATAAGCCGGCTGTTCGGTCTGGCGCTGGGCTTGGCCGGGTTGATCATGGTGGTCTATCAGGGTATCGGCTTGGCCGGCATGTCGTTGCCCGGGATGCTCTTCGGTCTGTTGGCGCTGGTGAGCATGACGTTCGGTTCGATCATGCAGAAACGCATCACCGACAATCCTCTCGGCACACTGCCGGTACAGTATCTGGCGGGGTTGTTGCTCTGCGGGATCTTCGTACCGTTCCAGCCGTTTCACATCGAACACAGCATGGGGTTCTTCGTGCCGGTGTTGTGGATGGGGCTGGTGGTATCAGTGCTGGCGACGCTGCTGCTGTATCGACTGATCGCCCGGGGCAATCTGGTGAATGTCACCAGTCTGTTTTACCTGGTGCCGGCGGTGACGGCGGTGATGGATTATCTGATCTTTGGCAACCGACTGGCGATGTTGAGCCTGCTGGGGATGGTGCTGATCATCGTCGGCCTGGTGTTTGTGTTCCGTAAGAGTGCTTGAAACTGAAAGGCCGCTCCAGGCACAGCTCCTGCACTGGATCTTCGTCGTAACACCGATCCAGTGTAGGCGCTGGCGTAGCCTGCGATCTTTTCGGAGCCGCCGCAGAGCAAGGTCAAAAGATCGCAGCCTTCGGCAGCTCCAGGGGGAATGCATTTCCGGTGTAGGAGCGAGGCTTGCCCGCGAAGGCGTCATCAGCAACACCACATCACGACCGGGCAACCACCTCAGGCGCCTTCACCACCGCCGGCTTCAACACCAGCCACAACGCCAGCGCAATCAACACCCCGCCATAAAGGTGCGCCATCGACAGCGGCTCATCCAGCAACAGCGCCCCCCACAACACGCCGAACGGCGGGATCATGAAGGTCACGGTCATCGATTTCACCGGGCCAACCGACGTCAGCAAACGGAAGTAAATAATGTAGGCAAAGGCTGTGCAGACCAAACCCAACCCCAGCAATGACAGCCAGACACTCCAGCCACCCCAGCTCACCGGTGGCTGGCTGATCACGCTGTAGCCAAACAACGGCAGCAACAACAATGTCGCGCCGAGCATGCTGCCCAGCGCCGAAAGGCGACTGTCGAGGCCGCCGGCATGGTCGAGCCAGCGCCGGGCGAGGAACCCGGCAAAACCATAGCAGGTGGTGGCCATCAGGCACGCGAGTGCGCCCATCAGCAGTTCCATGTTGAACGCCACCGGCCCGGCGCGGGTGAGGATGCCAACGCCGAACAGTCCGAGAAACACCCCGCCGAGCTTGGCTGCAGTGAGTTTTTCATGAAAGAACAATCCACCGATCAGCACACCCATCAGTGGCGTGGTGGCGTTGAAAATCGCCGAGTAACCGGCCGGCAGCACCTGGGCGGCCACGGAATAGAGGGTCGCTGGGATCCCGGAGTTGATCATCCCCAGCAGCATCACCGTCTTGAATTTGCCTTTGAAATCCCAGCTGATGCGCATCAGCCCAAGGATCACCAGCAGCCCGACGGCGGCAATCGACACGCGAAAAAAAGCAGTGGGGATTGTGCCAATCACTGGGGCAATAACGCGCATGAACAGAAAACTCGCACCCCAAATGGCGGCAAGCGACAACATACGCAGGATATCGACGGGGTTCACAGCACTTTCCTTCCTTGATTGGCGCGCAAGTGTCGCGTCAGTCGGGGCACAAGGCAATGGTTGCGTTGCGTCACACAGGGCCACTAAGCTCAGGCTCCAACGACAAGAACAGCCGCCGAGGTCTCACCATGCCGCAGCAATGGCCAGCCGCCGACATCGCCCGAATGATCCTCGACGGCTTTGACGATTATCGCGAGCATTTCCGCCGGATCACCGACGGCGCCCGAGCCCGTTTCGAGCAGGCTCAATGGCAGGAGACGCAAGTCGCGTCGGCGGCGCGGATCAACCTCTACGAAGAAAAGGTCGGCGAAACGGTAGGGCGCTTGCATGCTTCGTTCGAGACCGATGTGCTGATGGACGTCAGCAACTGGCCGCTGGTCAAAAGCGCTTACATCAGCCTGATCGACCTGCGCTTCGACGATGAACTGTCCGAGACCTGGTACAACTCGATTTTCTGCGGCCTGTTCAGCCACGACCTTATCAGCGATGGCTGCATGTTCATCCACACCACGCGGCCGAGCCTGCGCCGGGCCCGGGCCGCGCAAACCCGCACCTACAAGCCGCAGGGGCAGTTGTCCGGCATGCTCACGAGCATCTTTGCCGACTACCGCTTCAGCGAAGATTACGCCGATCTGGCCGGCGACCTGCGTCGACTCGAAGCGCAATTGCGCGAGAACCTGCCGGACTGGGTCTGCAAGGACCCGGAGCTGAGCGTCGAACTGTTTTCCTCGGTGCTTTACCGCAACAAGGGCGCCTATCTGGTGGGGCGCATTTACACCCCCGACGAGCAATGGCCACTGGTGATTCCGCTGCTGCACCGCGAAGGCCGGGGCATCCAGATCGATGCGCTGATCACTGACGAGGCGGAGGTGTCGATCATCTTCTCCTTCACCCGTTCGTACTTCATGGTCGATGTGCCGGTGCCGGCGGAATTCATCGGCTTTCTCAAACGCATCCTGCCGGGCAAGCACATCGCCGAGCTGTACACCTCGATCGGCTTCTACAAGCATGGCAAGTCCGAGTTTTACCGGGCGCTGATCAATCACCTGGCCAACACTGACGACCAGTTCATCATGGCCCCCGGCGTGCGCGGCATGGTCATGAGCGTGTTTACCCTGCCGGGCTTCAATACCGTCTTCAAGATCATCAAGGACCGCTTCTCGCCGTCGAAAAACGTCGACCGCGCCACGGTGATCGAAAAGTATCGCCTGGTGAAAAGCGTCGACCGGGTCGGGCGCATGGCCGACACCCAGGAGTTCGCCGACTTCCGTTTCCCGTTGAGCAAGTTCGAGCCGGCATGCCTGGAAGAGTTGCTCGAAGTGGCCGCGTCCACGGTATCGCTGGAAGGTGACACGGTGCTGATTCGCCACTGCTGGACCGAACGCCGGATGACGCCGTTGAACCTTTATCTGGAACACGCCAACGAGGCGCAGGTTCGCGAGGCGCTGGAGGATTACGGTCTGGCGATCAAGCAACTGGCGGCGGCGAACATTTTCCCCGGCGACATGTTGCTGAAGAATTTTGGCGTCACCCGTCACGGTCGTGTGGTGTTTTATGACTACGACGAGATTTGCTTCCTGACCGAAGCCAACTTCCGCCACATCCCGCAACCGCGTACACCGGAAGACGAAATGGCTTCCGAACCGTGGTACTCGATCGGGCCGCTGGATGTATTTCCTGAAGAGTTTCCACCGTTTCTGTTTGCCGATTCGGGGCAACGAAAGTTGTTCGATCAGTTGCATGGCGAGTTGTACAACGCCGATTACTGGAAGAGTTTGCAGGAGGCGATTCGGGCGGGGAAGGTGATTGATGTGTTCCCCTACCGCCGCAAAGGCCTCGATAACGAGTAGCCCACCTGAGTGAACACCGTGGCGAGGGAGCTTGCTCCCGCTGGGTCGCGAAGCGACCCCAAAACCATTCATCTCGAAGTTTCAGGCAAACCGCGATGACAGGATTACGACTGCTTCGCAGCCGAGCGGGAGCAAGCTCCCTCGCCACAAAAGCGCGTCACTCCGTCCCCTAAATCTGCGACAATCCGCCCCCTGCGCCACTAGACGACTTTTGCGTACCTGATGACTGACGAATCGCCTTCAATCGACAAACTGCTGAAAAACCTCGATCACGCCATGCTCGCCGACCGCCACCGGCTGCGGCGGCAGTTGCTGGAGCTGCGCAAGAAACCTGACGAGGCCAAACTGGCCCAGTGGGTGACGCGCACGCAGGCGTCTTGCGATCAGGTGTTAGCGCGGCGCGCCAGCCTGCCGGTGATTCGTTACGACGACAGTCTGCCAATCGCCGCCAAGCGCGACGAAATCAAAGAGGCGCTGCTCAAGCATCAGGTGTTGATCATTGCCGGCGAAACCGGGTCGGGTAAAACCACCCAGTTGCCGAAAATCTGTCTGGAAATCGGCCGCGGCCAGCATGGCCTGATCGGCCACACCCAGCCCCGTCGAATCGCCGCCCGCAGCGTGGCGAGCCGGGTCGCTGAAGAATTGGCGACGCCGTTGGGCGCGTTGGTCGGCTATCAGGTGCGGTTCGAGGATCAGAGCGATTCCAACACCCTGATCAAACTGATGACCGACGGCATCCTGCTGGCGGAAACCCAGAACGACCGCTACCTCGAACGCTACGACACGATCATCGTCGACGAAGCCCACGAACGCAGCCTGAACATCGACTTCCTGCTCGGTTACCTGAAAACCCTGTTGCCGCGCCGGCCGGACCTGAAAGTCATCATCACCTCGGCCACCATCGACCTGGAGCGTTTCTCCAAGCATTTCGATGATGCGCCGATCGTCGAGGTCTCCGGTCGTACCTTCCCGGTAGAAACCTGGTACCGCCCGCTGACCCTGGAGCAGGACGAGGAGGGCAACCGCGTCGAGGATGACCTGACCGTGGATCAGGCGATCCTCGCCACCCTCGACGAGATTGCCGCGTTCGAACGCAGCGAGCGCAAGAGCCCCGGCGACGTGCTGGTGTTCCTGCCTGGCGAGCGCGAGATTCGTGATGCGGCCGACATGCTGCGCAAGGCCCAGCTCAAACACACCGAGATTCTGCCGTTGTACGCGCGGCTGTCGCCGGCCGAGCAGCAGCGGATTTTCCAGTCTCACCCTGGACGCCGCGTGGTACTGGCGACCAACGTCGCCGAAACCTCGCTGACGGTGCCGGGCATCCGTTACGTGATCGACAGTGGCACCGCGCGCATCAGCCGTTACAGCTACCGCGCAAAGGTTCAGCGCCTGCCCATCGAAGCGATTTCCCAAGCCAGTGCCAACCAGCGCAAAGGCCGTTGCGGGCGGGTCGAACCGGGCATTTGCATCCGCCTCTACAGCGAAGAAGATTTCATCGGCCGCCCGGAATTCACCGACCCGGAAATCCTGCGTACCAACCTCGCGGCGGTGATTTTGCAGATGCTCCATCTGCGCCTCGGCGAGATCACCGATTTCCCGTTTATCGAGCCGCCGGATGGCAAGGCCATCAGCGATGGTTTCAACCTGCTGCAAGAACTCTCGGCGGTGGACCGCAACAGTCAGTTGACGCCGCTTGGTCGCCAGCTGGCACGGCTGCCGGTGGACCCGCGCATGGGTCGCATGCTGCTGGAAGCAGCGAAACTTGGCAGCTTGCAGGAAGTGCTGATCGTCGCCAGTGCCATGTCGATTCAGGACCCCCGCGAACGTCCGCCAGAGCGCCAACAAGCGGCGGATCAGGCGCACGCGCAATGGAAGGACGTGGATTCGGACTTCGCCGGGCTGGTCAATCTGTGGCGTGGTTTTGAAGAACAACGCCAGGCGTTGACCGCCAGCCCGCTGCGCAACTGGTGCCGCAAGAATTTCCTGAATTACCTGCGCCTGCGCGAGTGGCGCGACTCCCATCGCCAGTTGAGCCTGATCTGCCGCGACATGCAGTTGAGCCTCAACAAAGAACCGGCGGACTACCCGAAACTGCACAAAGCCGTGCTCTCCGGATTGCTCAGCCAGATCGGCCAGAAAACCGAAGACGGCGATTACCTCGGTGCCCGTCAGCGGCGCTTCTGGATTCACCCATCGTCGGGCCTGGGCAAGAAGCGTCCGCAATGGCTGATGACCGCCGAACTGGTGGAAACCACCAAGCTTTACGCGCGGATGGTCGCCAAGATCGACGCCGACTGGATCGAGCCGCTGGCCGGGCATCTGATCAAGAAAAACCACTTCGAACCCCATTGGGAGAAGAAGCGCGGGCAGGTCGTGGCCTTCGAGCAAATCACCCTGTTCGGGCTTATCGTAGTGGGTCGCCGACCGGTGCATTACGGGCCAATTGACCCGGTGGTGTCTCGTGAGTTTTTTATTCGCGAAGGTCTGGTGCGCGGCGAGATTCAATCCAAGGCCAAGTGTTTGTCTGCCAATGCACAGTTGTTGGAACAGCTCGACGAACTGGAAGCCAAGGCGCGCCGCCGCGATATCCTCGCCGACGAAGAAACCTTGTTCGCTTTCTACGATGCGCGACTGCCAGCAGAGATTCACCAGACCGCGACCTTCGACAGTTGGTACCGGGTCAACAGTCAGCAAGACCCACAGCTGCTGATCATGCGCGAAGAGGACGTGCTGGCGCGCGAAGCCAGCGAAGTCACCGCTGCGCATTACCCGGACACCCTGCACATCGGTGATCTGGAACTGGCGCTGAGTTATCACTTTGAACCCAACCATCCTCGCGACGGCGTGACCTTGCGCGTGCCGGCGCCGCTGTTGCCGATGCTGCCGCCGGAACGACTGGAATGGCTGGTGCCGGGCGTCATCGAGGCCAAGTGCATTGCGCTGGTGCGCAACCTGCCCAAGGCCCTGCGCAAGAATTTCGTGCCGGTGCCGGACTTCGTCAAAGCCGCGTTGCAGCGCATCACGTTTGCCGAGGGCTCGTTGCCTCTGGCGCTGGGCCGTGAGTTATTGCGCATGACCGGTGCGCGGGTCAGCGATGAGGCGTGGGCCGAAGCGTCGCAACAGGTCGACAGTCATTTGCGGATGAACCTGGAAATCGTCGACGGTCAGGGCAAGTTCCTCGGCGAAGGCCGTGACCTGGCCGAGCTGACCGCACGCTTTGCCGAGGCGAGCCAGGCTGCGTTGGCGGTGCCGCAAACGGCGAAGAGCCAACAGCCGGTGGAGCCGAAAGTCTTTGCCGCCGTGGCCGAGAAAACCCAGCAGAAAATCGCCGGGCTATCGATGACGGTGTATCCGGCGCTGGTGGAAGAGGGCGGCACAGTCAAGGAAGGTCGATTCTCGACCCCGGCCGAAGCCGAGTTCCAGCATCGTCGGGCCTTGCAGCGCTTGCTGATGCAGCAATTGGCGGAGCCGGCGAAGTTCCTGCGCGGCAAGTTGCCGGGGCTGACCGAGTTGGGCCTGATGTATCGCGACATGGGGCGAGTCGACAGCCTGGTGGAAGACATTCTGCTGGCCAGTCTCGACAGCTGCATTCTCGAGGGCGAAGACCCATTGCCACGCGATGGCGCCGGGCTGGCGTCGCTGGCCGAGCGCAAACGTGGCGGCTGGACCGAGCACGCCGAACGGCTGGCGAAGCTGACGCTGGAGATTCTCAAGCTGTGGCACGGCCTGCAAAAACGCTTCAAGGGCAAGATCGACCTGGCGCAAGCCGTGGCCTTGAACGACATCAAGCAGCAGCTCAGCCATCTGGTGTATCCGGGGTTCGTGCGTGAAACCCCGATGCCGTGGCTCAAGGAGCTGCCGCGTTACCTCAAGGCCGTCGAGCAACGTTTCGAAAAACTCGGCGCTCAGGTGCAGAAAGACCGGGTCTGGAGCGGCGAATTGTCCGGTCTCTGGGCCCAATACCAGACCCGCGCCAACAAACACGCTCAGGAAGGCAAGCGCGATCCGCAACTGGAACTCTATCGCTGGTGGCTGGAGGAATACCGGGTCTCGCTGTTCGCGCAGCAATTGGGGACCAAGGTACCGATCTCCGACAAGCGCCTGAACAAACAATGGAGCCAGGTCGAGCCATAACCGTGAACCGCTTTTCGTAGGAGCCAGGCTTGCCGGCGAAGGCGTCCTCATGAACGCCTTCGCCGGCAAGCCTGGCTCCTACAGGTAATTCGTTGCCTCTGCGGCAGGCGTTTGCTCTTGCAAAAGGCGCCAAAAGCCAGCGTTTATGGCAAACTTCGCGCCTATAAACGCCAGCCCCGCGGTTTTGAGCCTTCACGGGCCGGGCGGATCGGAATAAAGCGATGCCAGGTTTGCGGTCCGGACCTGGAATAGACCCTTTGTGTGTTGGTACGTCGGTGCCAGCGCTTTCTGCCTGAACGGATTAGAGAAACGACCATGCATAACGTCGTCATCAGCGGCACCGGCCTGTACACCCCGGCCAACAGCATTTCCAATGAAGAGCTGGTGCAGTCTTTCAACGCTTACGTCGCGCTGTTCAACGCCGACAACGCCGACGCCATCGCGCGCGGCGAAATCCAGGCATTGACCGAATCCAGCGCAGCGTTTATCGAAAAAGCGTCCGGCATCAAAAGCCGCTTTGTCATGGACAAGGAAGGCATCCTCGACCCGCAACGCATGGCACCACGCTTGCCCGAGCGCTCGAATGACGAGTGGTCGGTGCTTTGCCAGATGGCCATCGGCGCGGCCGAACAAGCCTTGCAGCGCGCCGGCAAGACCGCCGCTGACATCGACGGTGTAATCGTCGCCTGCTCCAACCTGCAACGCGCCTATCCGGCCATCGCCATCGAAGTCCAGGAAGCGCTGGGCATCCAGGGTTTCGGTTTCGACATGAACGTCGCCTGTTCCTCGGCGACTTTCGGTATCCAGGCGGCGGCCAACAGCGTGCAACTGGGCCAGGCTCGGGCGATCCTGATGGTCAACCCGGAAGTCTGCACCGGTCACCTGAATTTCCGCGACCGCGACAGCCACTTCATCTTTGGCGACGCCGCCACGGCGGTGATCATCGAACGTGCGGATCTGGCGACGTCCAAGTACCAGTTCGACGTGGTCAGCACCAAACTGCTGACCAAGTTCTCCAACAACATCCGCAACAACTTCGGCTTCCTCAACCGCGCTGCGGAAGAGGGCATCGGTGCCCCCGACAAGCTGTTCGTGCAGGAAGGCCGCAAGGTGTTCCGCGATGTCTGCCCGATGGTCGCCGAGCTGATCGCCACGCACCTGGAAGAAAACCAGCTCAACGTCAGCGACGTGAAGCGCTTCTGGCTGCACCAGGCCAACCTCAGCATGAACCACTTGATCGTCAAGAAGCTGCTGGGCCGCGAAGCCACCGAAGAAGAAGCCCCGGTGATTCTCGACACCTATGCCAACACCAGCTCCGCCGGTTCGGTGATTTCGTTTCACAAGAATCAGGACGATCTGGTCAGCGGTTCGCTGGCGGTACTCAGCTCGTTCGGCGCCGGTTACTCGATTGGCAGCGTGATTCTGCGCAAGCGCTGATGCTTGTGTGGTGAGTGGGCTTGTGGTGAGTGGGCTGTTGTGGCGAGGGGGCTTGCCCCCGTTCGGCTGCGAAGCAGTCGTAAACCCATTACCGCGATTTGCCTGAATGTCCACGCTGGCTGATTTTGGGGCGGCTTCGCCACCCAACGGGGGCAAGCCCCCTCGCCACCGAGCCCCCTCGCCACAATGTTGTCTGATGCTGGAACATCGATGGTTCTGAAACGAGGTTTGCATGGCCGCAGCTGACGACACCCTATTGCTCGAACGCCTGCTGGCGGGCGAGCAGAGGGCTTTCAAGGAACTGGTCAGCACTTACCAGAGCGCCATGCGCGCGGTGGCCTATGCCATCGTCGGCAACCGACACGTCGACGAGGTAGTACAGGATGCCTGGCTGTCGGTGGTGCGCAATCTCGGCGGGTTCGAGGGGCGTTCGAGCCTCAAGACCTGGCTGCTGACCATCACCGCCAACTCGGCCAAGAGCCGCTACAAGCAAAACCGCCGGGAAGTGCTGCTCGATGACCTGCCGTCGCCTCACGGCACGCTCGATGACGATCGTTTTTCATCGACTGATGGTCATTGGCTGGTGGCGCCATACGCCTGGCATCAGGACACGCCTGAGGCCCTGTTGACCGAAAACGAACTGCGCGAATGTCTGGAGCACACGTTGCTCAGCCTGTCGGAACTGCAAAGCAGTGTTTTGCTGTTACGCGAACGACAAGGGCTGGAGCTGGAGGAGATCTGTAATCTTCTGGAGATCTCGCTCTCCAATGTGCGTGTGCTGCTGCATCGGGCACGATTGAAGGTCTTTGCGACCGTGGAGCATTTTGAGGAAACCGGCGAATGTTGACCTGCAAGGAACAAGTGGCGCGCTCCAGTGATTATCTCGATGGCCAGTTGAGTTTTCGAGAGCGACTGATGGTGCGGCATCATTTGATGTTCTGCCCCAATTGCCGACGGTTCATTCGGCAGATGCGGTTGATGCAGGCCACCCTGAAGGTAATGCCCGAGCCGCCGGTGCCTGATCTGGATGCGCTGGCTGAACGGCTTGCCAACGAACATCTGAAGAACAAACCGTAGTTTCCCCGCGCGTAATACCCCCTTCAGCCGCTCTAACTTGCGGCTTGCAGCTCATCCCTTGACGCTGCTTTTCTGTTATTTCGATTCGAAGTAAAAAAGTTCCCCTGTCATAAAATCTTTATCTATCAGCAACCCGGCTGAAATACCCCGCCTCCAAGATTCCCTCCCAACACAAGCGGGCCAGACCCGCGTGTTTCCAAGCTACAGACCACCAATTAGGGGAACTCTTCGATGATCCGTAAGCACTTCGCCGGTTTTGCCGCCAGCGCATTGGCCATGGCAGTAACCGCCCAGGCTTTCGCTGGCACCGTCACCACTGACGGCGCCGATATCGTAGTCAAAACCAAGGGCGGCCTCGAAGTCGCCACCACCGATAAAGAATTCAGCTTCAAACTCGGCGGTCGCTTGCAGGCTGACTACAGCCAATTCGATGGTGTCTACACCAGAAACGGCGATACCGCCGACGCTGCCTACATCCGTCGTGGCTTCCTGGAGCTGTCTGGTGTGCTGTACACGGATTGGGCTTACACCATCAACTACGACTTCTCCCACAACAGCGGTGATTCCGACAACGGTTACTTCGACGAAGCGTCGTTGGCCTACAACGGCTTCAAACCGGTCTCGATCAAAGTCGGTCGTTTCGACCCGGACTTCGGCCTGGAAAAAGCCACCAGCTCCAAGTGGGTCACTGCGCCAGAACGCAACATTGCGTACGACATGGTCGATTGGGCGAACAGCCACCAGAATGGCCTGGGCCTGCAAGCCTCCAGTACCTTCGCTGATTCGTTCTACGCTTCCGCCGGCGTGTTCAGCAAAGACACCGACGATACCGATGGCAACAGCGTTAAACAGGTCAACGGCCGCTTTGTATTCGCGCCGATGCATGACGCCGGCAACGTGCTGCACTTCGGTGTGAACGTCGCGTCCCGTGATGTCTCCGACACGGCCTTCGATTCGCGTTATCGCACCCGCATGGGCATGCGTGGCGTTGAAACCCTCGGCGGCAACGATGCCGGTACCAACGGCAACCGTCCGGTGCTGGGTGGCAGTTCCACTTCGGCTGCCGGCTCTTATGACCGTGACGACGCTTACGGCCTGGAAGCCGCATTCGCCATGGGCCCGGCCTCGATCCAGGGTGAATACATCGCCCGCAAAACCAAGGCCGATGCCAGCAACCTTGAAGACATCAAGGGTCACGGTTTCTACGTTCAGGGTGCCTACACCCTCACCGGCGAAGCCCGTGGCTATAAAGTCGGCAAGTTCGACGCGATCAAGCCAGCCAACAAATCCATCGGCGCCTGGGAGCTGTTCTATCGTTACGACAGCCTGACCGTCGAAGACGACAACATCACCACCGCCAGCCTGACCCGCGATGTAGGCGATGCCGAAGCCAAGGTGCACACCCTGGGCGTCAACTGGTACGCCAACGAAGCGGTGAAAATCACTGGCGCCTACCTCAAGGCCAAGACGGACAACGTGACCAATGCCACTGCGGCCAGCGGCACGACGCCTGCCCGTCGCACCGGTGATGACAGCGGTGACGGCTTCGTGGTCCGCGCTCAATACGTGTTCTAAATTGCAGTAAACGCTGTAAGAGCTCTTTCTTCATCCGTTAAAGCTCCTCTCGTTTAACCCCGCTTCGGCGGGGTTTTTTTTGTTTCGGGTTAGGCAATCAGATAAGCGATACTCCTCCCATCTGTAGAAAATGATGGTCGGGGATACTGATGCCGCTGCAACGTCTGGAAAGTCTGTCCGAAATCGCGCCGCACACCTGGGACGCGCTGGTGCCGGAAACTCAGCCGTTTCTGCGCCATGCCTTTCTGAGTGCGTTGGAAGACAGCGCCAGCCTCGGCCCGCATTCCGGCTGGCAGCCCGAGCATCTGTTGCATGTTGAAGGCGATCGCCTGATCGCCGCACTGCCCAGTTACCGAAAATGGCATTCCTACGGCGAGTACGTGTTCGACCATGGCTGGGCCGAAGCCTGTGAGCGTGCCGGCATCGACTACTACCCCAAACTGTTGACGGCGGTACCGTTCAGCCCGGTCAGTGGGCCGCGATTGCTGGCGGCGACAATCGAGGACGGTTTCGAACTCCTGCAGAGCCTGCCGGGTTACCTTGAGATCGAAGGACTCTCCAGCGCCCATATCAACTTCACCGATCCATTCACCGACGCGGCATTGGCCGAACAGCCAGGCTGGTTGCAGCGCATTGGCTGTCAGTATCACTGGCAGAATCGCGGCTATCGGGATTTTCAGGACTTCCTCGACGCCCTCAGTTCGCGCAAGCGCAAGCAAATGCGCAAGGAGCGTGAGCAAGTGGCGGGGCAGGGCATCGACTTCGAATGGCTGGAGGGGCGGCAACTGGATCAGGCGCAGTGGGACTTTGTGTATGCCTGCTACGCCAATACCTACGCGGTGCGTCGGCAAGCGCCGTACCTGACGCGGGAATTTTTCAGTCTGCTGGCCGAGCGCATGCCGGAATCGATTCGTGTGGTTTTGGCTAAACAAGGCTCACGACCGGTGGCCATGGCCTTCAGTCTGGTCGGGGGCGACAGTTTTTATGGTCGTTACTGGGGCTGCCTCGCGGAGTTTGATCGTTTGCACTTCGAGACCTGTTTCTATCAAGGCATGGATTACGCGATTGCCAACGGCTTCCAGCGTTTCGACGCCGGCGCTCAGGGCGAGCACAAGCTGATTCGCGGGTTTGAACCGGTGATCACCCATTCCTGGCATTACCTGCGCCACCCGGGCTTGAAGTCGGCAGTGAAAGACTTCCTTGAGCGTGAGCGGGTCGGGGTCATGGGGTATGCGGAAGAAGCGAAGACTGCCTTGCCTTATCGGCAAGGCTGATTTTCGCGCATGACTGAAGATTGCAGCCTTCATCTACTGTGCTCTATGTTTTGCTGAGTATATTATTTACTGCACTCACCGCTCTATCGAGTACGGCTTCCTCACTAAGGTCGGTCGTATCGATCCTTACCCAATTTGCCAAACCACATTGTTCATAACTGGATCGAACTCGATTTTGATACGCGATGAAACTTTTAAGTCGATCTTCATTGCCGCCATCATAGGCCCCACTCTCGCTAAGACGAAAAGATCCTTTTCTTTTCGCTGCAAGAACTGGGTCGACATCCAAAAAAATGACGGCATCAGGTTTTCTAATGGTTGAAAATATCGCTAATGCCTCTTCAGCCAAGTATGTGTCTTTAAGTAAAAAGCGTGCTAGGTATTTGTAGTACCAACCATCTGCGATGCAACTAACACCAGCGTTCATTAACGGCCTGATGGCGGCATAATCTGTGGCCTGAAACCAAGCGGCGATTAAGCTTATCCAGTGCCTGTCGCCTAATTGGTCCAGAGGGGCATTGTCCGGGTAATCCCAAAGGATTTCACGTATGCGGGACATATGAAACTCCGTATACCCTGATGATACAGGCGGTCGATTTTTATCTATATAATTCAATTCGGGATAGGACTCAAAAACCTTGTCATATGTTGCCCTTGCAACTGTAGATTTTCCTGCGCCGTCAGTGCCTTCAAATGCGATAAATATAGCTTTCCTCGCAGGAAAATTCATAAAAATCCTCCCAAATACGCTTCGGTATCTAACGAGTTTCTACCGCTCCCCTCAATTAATGGTTGAAACCCTTCTTTGCGATATATTTCTGACATTTTCTTTCCAAGCTTCATCAGGAAATCTACTGAGGGTCGCTGCCTGTTAGAATATTGCGAGCCGGCGTCAGGGTGAAATGCAGCAACAGCAGGTACAACTCCCATATCTCCAAAATACTCGATGCCTTCAATAATTGACTCTAGTGGCTCCATGCCGGCGACAAATCCTGCATATACGTTGCCACGACCTAAAACATCCACTGCGGCCTCGAAAGCGGCCAAGAAACGTTCGCGGGTATAATCACGAGCTTTCCCTGGGCAAATTTCTGGAAATAAATCCGGGTTGAATACCTCTAGGCTCATTGACATATTGTTGCCAATTTTCTTGAATCGATCAAAAAGACGAAAGTCCTTAGGAGGCATAGAAATTAAGTGATACTCCAAACTGCTTTGCGGGTTTGTATTTTTTACCTGTTCCAGTAAATCCAAATGTATTGAGTATCCTTTGTCATAGTTTGGAATTGTGCCACCGTTTAATAGCACTCTCTTATATCGACCATTTTCCTCCTTGATGGCCATAGCTACTGCTTCGCCCGCTACATCGCCCTTTATTCGCATTTTATGATCAGACAGGGTTTCTCTTGCTGATCCCAAAGAGCAGAACTTGCATTCATTTCCATCATTAAAATAATAACAGTGACCTGGGGAAAAAATTCCGAGTGTCGAATCTCCATAGGCGGTTATATGTTTCTCAAAGAGCTCGCCATTGCTCAAATATTTTCCATAAGATCTAGGTCTATTTGGAAATGTAATTCTCATCGTTCTATTTCCATGCTTGAGCACTGGAGTTTCTTTCTCTAAGGTTATGCGGTAGTCTGAGTCTGGATTGTAATTTGCAGCTGCGATAATCTGCCCGTCAAGAATGATTTCTTGCGGAGTGCGAGTGCTCGAATTAAGAATGATGCTGTCACCTGTCCCATAGGGCCGTCTTTTTTCGATGTGATCTGTTCGAGCTTGATAATATTCTAGAAAGTCCTTGGTGAAACTTACCCCATTGCACAATAATTCAAGTTTCAGACTTACAGTTTCGATTAGCATGCTGCTTGTCTCCAGTTAAGTCGATCTTGCACTACAGAAAAAGTCGTATCAGTTTTGCGGAGGATAAGGCAATCAAAGTTCCGTTGTCTGAAAGAGAAGCCGGCGAAGGAGGTAGGGGAAGTCTAGAGTGGCCTGTCCTATCAAATAGCGCACCTCCTGCTTCTCTCAAGATCAACTCTGCTGCGGCAATATCGCAACTACGCTCATGTCCTGGTGTGTCGATATCAATAAAGGCATCAAGAACTCCTGCAGCAATAAGGCAAATTTCCAATGAGGAACATGAGTAAACGCGGACTTTACTTGCTATCCATATAAGCTTTTCAATTATAACTTTCTCTCTATCCTCTTTGGGGCGGTGGAAAGAAATACGCATGTCTTCCATACGATTAACTTTACGAGTCTGAAGTCTTTTTACAATAATCGATGACTGAAGATAAGCTCCCTCACCTAATGCGGCGGTGTATACTAAATCTCTTGAAAAATCATAAACCCAACCAAAGACATAGGCTCCCTCATGGTAAAGTGCCACGCTAGATGTATAAGCAGGAAAGCCTAAAACTGCGTTGTGCGTTCCATCTAGAGGGTCTATAAGCAGGTAAAAATCTCCAATATCACCATATGTGACCGCTGAAGTGTTCTCTTCAGAATATATCGTGACTCGTATGCTTATCTTAGAAAGACAGTCATATAGTATTCTCTGGCAATCTAAGTCATACTGGGTTTGCGAGTTATTCCAGCGGTTGTTTCTTGTTTTGGAATCTGGTAGGCAAGCCAGGGTTCCCGCCCAATAACGACGTAATTGTTTTCTAGCCTCGTAGAGGCATTCCTCTAACTCGGGAACGTGTTCGCGTCTAAATAATGGTCTCATATCGACTGTTCCATTATTAATTGTATGTGCCAACGGTCCCTGTCTAATCGTGGGGCATAAGACTTGACTTCAAATAGTTTTCCAGCATAAACAGCGTAATCCGCGCTCATGAAGGCACTGAGTGATTTTGGGAATAGCGCTACAGTTTTGACTTCGACGTCATAACCAAATTTTTTTCTAATCATGTTTGCCGCCTGCCTGAGACTACCTCCGGTATAGGCTTTATCTATAATCAGCCATGGTCCGTCTGATGAGGTGGGGGTAGGGAAAATATCTTGAAAAGCGTCATCTCTACTCAGCAGGCTAGAGTCGTTTTGCCGATGCACTTCAGAAAAGAAAATATTATGATCTCCAGTTGCCGCCAAGTAGCCAAGGGCAAGCGGTAAACCAGCCGATAGTAAAAATAGTTTATTTTTTGCTATTTTTTCGAGTTTGGACCAAATTGCATGATCCTCGTAAACAAATCTTGTGTTGAGAATGAAACTACTGTCCCAATGTTCATGGGATATATATTTGCTATAGAAGGCGCAGAATCTATTATGGAATTCCATGGTCTCATTATTTGTATTTATAAGTAATCTGCTCTTGGTGATGCCTCGACTAGTTTCTTTCATAAGAACTGAGAGTTTATCATTATGAAGGTGTGCAAACGCCTCGCTAATAAGTGAGTTTTTCAAGTTGCCAAGGAGGGATTTTGATGGGCCAGAAATGGCTATTTCTGGGGATAGCCCATCTCCTTTAATTCTACGTATCTCTCGTAACTTAATTTTGTTTGTGCTTAAGTTTAAGTAATTCCATATAAGCACAATGTTCTCAGCGGACATACCATCATAAATTGGCTCGAGGTTACTCAAATCACAAATCATTTCTTCTGGGTGTCGGAGATCGAAAGAAGCCCTTTGAAGATGGCAGCCATCAAGTATGGCGTTACGATAAGCGTAATAATCGCTGGTTTGTACACCGCTCAATGTTCGCCAACCATGATGCTCGCTAATGATAGTTATGGACTTGGTGCGCTGATTTAGTGAGTGTGGAACGGGATCTGCGTGAATCATAGTTGCGTCCTCGCGATAATGTGCAAGATTAAAAACTCATTTTAAACGTCGAGCTTTATGCCGCATCTTTTCTGATCTAATACCTTTCTAGATAAAATGCTTCCTAGGCGCCAAAGTAGAAACAACATCAAAAGAAGCGAACAAAACACTAGTGCTAAGAATATGGAGTTGACGCTATATTCATAAAATGATAACAGTCCGATAGAAAGAATTAAGCCAAGGATGTTGAGTAGCAATATAGTAAATAGCGTGGGAATCCAGAAATCTCCCATACTTCTTAACGTCATTCGAGTTACAACATAAACGTATTCAAATATTAAAAATGGGATTGATGTCAGGATATTGCCCTCGATCAATCGCCTCGTCGTTGCATCGGATGTATAAATTTCTGATATATTTTCATTCAAGAAAAAACAAGCTAACAAAAATGGAGTCAGTATAAAAAAACCGAACTTTATCCCTTGAATATAGGTTGTGCTCAATGAGTGGAGGTCCATTGCGGTATAGTGCCGTGCGACAACTATCCCTGTAGCATTTCCCGCTCCAATTGAGATCATGTATACGATGCTTAAAAAATGGAGCGATGCCTGATACGCGGATAAGCTTGTATCGCCTAAGTTTTTTGAGATGAAAGATAGAATAAAAAATAGCAGGCTTTCACCGCCGAAACAAAGTGCCATTGGAAGGCCGTTAGTAAAGTAATTCACATATGCTGTGGTCGGGATGTTTCGTGAATGCCTGAACTGGGAGATGTATTGATGAATTTTTAAATTAAAAAAAGCGAACGCAAGGCCAGCAAAGAAACACCTTAAACCAGAATATGCGAGTATGAAGTGAATTATATTTGTGTTTGATTTCGTCGAAGCAAAAAGGATGCAGATTAACGCAAGAGTGGCATTGAATAACCATGTGTATATCAACTCGTATTGAGCTTTTTTGATAGCGTTGAAAAAATTGAAAATAACTATCTGTAAGTATAAGGCTGGAATGGAGAGTGAGAGTATTAGTAATACTTTAAGTTCTTCGAAATTGCCGTAGTCTGTAAATGGTATTGATGCGCTAGTGCTCGATATGTATATAGAAAAAATAATGATTGTGCCAAGTGAAATTGCAAGTCTAAATGAAATAATCAAATCGAGTGCAATGCCGTCCGCATTTAAGTCAGTGGATCCAGCTATTTTTACCAGCGATGTTGAGAAAAATCCAATACCTACTACTGTTATAAAAGAAATTAATGCCCATGCGAGTGAGGCATAGCTAAGTGAATCAACTATAAAATGTCCAATAAAGGAAAAGTAAAGTAGTGATGCAATCATCTCCCCAAGTCTGGAAAATATCAGCGGAATAGCTATTCGGGTAATTTCCATGTTTGATCACCCGTGTTTATCATAAATATAGAGTTAAGGCCTGAAAAGTATCGAGGTTGGCCGTGTTTGTAAGTCGCTCTCCTCAATCCCATTCTTTGAGTAGACTAATTAAAGAGGGTGTTCCTTCCGCAGCAAAATATTTTTTCCTGAAGTAGTACTCGCACATCGATATTTTGTGTTTTGTTTGTTTTCGTTTGTTGAATTCTTTATCCAGTGCAGAAAGAGACTTTTGTGTTGATGGGTAAATTTTGGACTTTTTTAGCAGTTCTTCGATTGCCAAAAATACCAGGTCCATATATTCCAGCGTTTCTTGAATGTATGATCGGCATTCAGCCTCTGTGACCGCCCCCTGTCTGGCCAAGGTAAAGAATCTATTTTTAATTTCATCAAATCCATTAACTCTGAATACGTTTGAATAAACCCACTTGTAGTGCTTGTTTGTTGTGCCTGTTAAGTAGGTAAAGCTCATTGTTGTCTTTAGCATCATATCCCGGGCTATCTCACAACCCATCCAAAGGTTTCCCGACTGCCAACAGCCTTGGATATCCTGGAATGCATAAAATACGGGAAGTTTTTCACGATGAGCTACATAAATATGTTTCTCCAGAGGTATCCCGGATTTCAATCGATTGAATTTCTCCTCGTTCTCCAATGCATGCCCAATTAATGATCTATGAATGACGTTGTTTTCAGTGTTTGACAACACTGGACCATAGAGGAAGCGCTGATCATAAGTGATCTCATCAAATGCTTTCTCGATCTTGTTAATAATATCTTCCAGTTCGGAAAATGTTATATAGTCAGCATCAATGTGGATGCTGGTGTTACCGTAAAAATCTGTTGTGTTATGAACCTCTTCATCTTGGGTGATGTAGTGATAATTTATATCTGTAACCAAGGCGTGTTGGCTGTTTTTGATGTTGTTAGCTTTAGGTCGTTTATCGCATAGAATAATGCAGTCGATATCGGAATGAATGGTCCCAATTCCCTCGATTAAAGAACCTGAAATAACGAGAATGCTTGTGCTTTCTAAAAAAGCTCTTTCGCGTAGATATTTTTTTGGGATTGAGATTTTTCCATCTAATATGGAGATTTCATTGTCGAATATTTTCGATTGCGAAGTTTTTATGAGCGCGGTCATTGCCTATTACTCCCTGTGCAATGGCGAGAATATAACTCAAGAGGTTTTATAAGTTATGAGAGGCTTCACTTCAAAGGAATAGGTGGCAAGTATTTTACTTGGGCCCGTCTCACCGCTCAGAGGTAATAGCACTCATGTACTGAACCCTAGTGTCGATATGCGCAGGTCGTCAATACTTATACAAAAAATCAGAAGTGTCTTACAGGGATTGATTTCCAGGTATTCAATCTAGGAAAGAAATTTTGTTTTTTCTTTGAGAGATTATTCCTACAGTTCATAGCCAGAGAGGCTGTAGGAGTAAAGTTGGGGGCGTCGTGTCAGTAAAGACTATCCAGCGCTCTCACCGGCGCTTCCCGGTCATACGTCTCGGCATCGAACTGCCCATCGTTCAGGCGCTTGTGAAACGCCCCGGCGGTCGGCAGGGCAGAGCGTTCGAGGTGTTTGTGCGGGTTCCACAAATCCGAACGCACAATCGCTTTCGAGCAGTGAAAATACGCCGCTTGCACCGTCACCAGCATCACCGTGCGCGCCGGTTTGCCATTCACCGCAAAACTCTCCAGCAACCCGGGATCAGCGCTGATCTGCGCTGTGCCGTTGACCCGCAGTGTCTCGCCGATTCCCGGGATGATGAACAGCAGCGATACCCGCGAGTCGAGCACGACATTGCGCAGCGTGTCGATGCGGTTGTTGCCCGGGCGATCCGGAATCGCCAGCGTGCGCTCATCGATAATCCGCACGAAACCCGGCGTATCGCCACGCGGCGAGCAGTCCATGCCGTCGGCGCCGACCGAGCTGATAATCACCAGTGGCGAGGCGCGGACCATTGCCTGATAGTCCTCGTTCAGAAACGGGATCTGCTTGCGCACCGCGCGGTCATGGGGCAGGCCGTAGATCGCTTCCAGCGCTTCGATTGAATTCAACATCGTTCATCCCTCTACGAATCAGAAAACCAGCCCCATCCGCCGTTCATAACCGATCCGGCCTTTGTACGCTTCGCCGCTGTCGACAAAGCCATATTTAGCATACAGGGCGATCGCCGACTCGTTGTCCGCATCCACCGACAACTCCAGCCCTTTGATTTCCGGCCAGGCCTGGCGCGCAAGCTTGGGCAGGGCTTGCAGGCAGGCTTTGCCATAGCCTTTGCCTTGGGCGCGGCGATCGACTTGCAGGGCGTGCAGGGTGGCGCTGTGTTCGTCGGCCCAGGCCGGCAGCACCGGCGGGCGCTTGAGCAGCAGGAAGGCCACCGGAGCATCTTCCACCAGCAGCGCAAAGCCTTTGACCCCAGGGCCTGGCTTGGAGAGCAAGGTATGCAACGCACCATGAATGTCGCCGGAGAATCGGATTTGTTCGGCGTGGATTTCGATCGCCTCGACCTGTTGACGCTGCAGGGCGTTCAGGCTTTCGTAAGGCACGAGTCGGGCTGTCACTGGAGTGTCCTTTTTCCAACGGAAATGAGCTTCGGATTCTAGCGAATTTGCTCCCATGGATTATTTTTATTTCGGCTGTCGATTTGGCATTTCGCCAGACGACTAAGGGTGTCTTCAACAAAAAAACCACGGAGAACCATCATGAATGCCCAGACACAAATCCATAACCTGATCGAGAACTATCGCCAGGCGGTCATCGCCAAGGACGTGGAAAAGGTCATGGCCCTGTACGCCGACGACATCGTCTCCTTCGACGCGGTCAAAGCCCTGCAATTCAAGGGTAAGGCGGCCTACCGTGCCCATTGGCAGGAATGCATGGAGATGTGCCCGGGCCCGCACATTTTCGAGTTCCACGAGATCGACATCGTGCCGTCGCAGGAGATCGCTTTCGCGCACTGGCTGGCGCATTGCGGCGGCACCAATGAAAAGGGTGAAACCCAGGCCTGCTGGATGCGCGTCACCGCGTGCTACCGCCAGGAAGCGGGGCTATGGCAGATCGTCCACGAACACTGGTCGGCGCCGTTCGACATGACAAGCGGCGCGGCGCTGTTCAACCTGGAACCCTGATCGTCGGGCTGATCGTCGGGAAAGGGCGCCAAAATGCCAATCCGCAGCCATAGTTGATCCGTTCGATCAGGGCACAGTCCCCAAGAAATGGAGAGCCCCCATGAAGTATTTATGCTTGGTCTATAGCAATGAGCAGGAATTGCACTCGCTGCCCGAAAGCCCCCAGGACGCCGAGTGCATGGCCTACGCCGAATCGATCCAGGGCAGCGGGCGGATGATCGCCGCCGAAGCGCTGGAGTCGGTGCAGACCGCGACCACCGTGCGCATGCGCAACGGCAAAATGTCGGTCACCGATGGCCCGTTCGCTGAAACCAAGGAGCAGTTGGCCGGTTTCTATTTGATCGATGCCAAGGACCTCAATGAAGCCCTCCAGGTCGCCGGCAACATCCCGGCGGCCCGGGTCGGCTGTGTCGAGGTGCGGCCCGTTCGCCAGCTCAATCCCTGAATAACCGTCACAACAGGAGTTCTTTCATGAGTCCGCAACCCGTGCAACGAAAGCCCGTCGAAGGCATGCCGCACTGATGCCCGGCGAGTCGGTACGGGCGCGAGTCGAGCAGGTCTACCGCGAAGACTCACGGCGGATTCTGGCGACCCTGATCCGTCTGCTCGGCGATTTCGACCTCGCCGAAGAAGCGCTGCACGAGGCGTTCTTCGTTGCGGTCGAACGCTGGCAGCGTGACGGTGTGCCGGACAATCCACGCACCTGGCTGGTGTCCACCGGGCGTTTCAAGGCCATCGATGTGTTGCGCCGGCGTGCGCGTTTTAATGCGTCCCGGCCGATGTTGATCGCTCAACTGGAAGCGCTGGAGCAGGCTGACTGGAGTGATGAAGATGTGGAAGACGATCGCCTGCGGCTGATCTTCACCTGTTGTCACCCGGCATTGGCGGCGGACGCTCAAGTGCCGTTGACCCTGCGCGAAGTCTGTGACCTGACCACCGAAGAAATCGCCCGGGCCTTTCTCTCGGCGCCGGCTACTATCGCCCAACGCATCGTGCGGGCCAAGGCGAAGATTCGTGACGCGAAAATCCCTTATCAGGTGCCCACCCTGACGGAACTGCCCGAACGTCTCGACAGCGTGCTGCGGGTGATTTACCTGGTGTTCAACGAAGGCTACTCGGCGTCTATCGGCAACGAATTGACCCGCGAAGACCTGACGCGCGAAGCGATTCGTCTCGGTCGATTGTTGATGGAATTGCTACCCGAGCCGGAGGTGATGGGGCTGCTGGCGCTGATGCTGTTGCATGAGTCCCGGCGTCCGGCCAGGACCTCATCAAGCGGTGAACTGATTGTGCTGGATGAACAGGATCGCTCGTTGTGGGACGCCGAGCTGATTGCCGAAGGCTGTGCATTGGTAGAGCGGGCACTGACGACGCGGCGTTTCGGGCCTTACTGCCTGCAAGCGGCAATTGCGGCGGTGCATGCCGAAGCACCGACGGCGGCGGAGACGGACTGGCCGCAGATTGTTGGTCTGTATGACGTGCTGCTGCGGGCCGTGCCGTCACCGGTGATCGAGCTCAACCGCGCGGCGGCGCTGGCCAAGCGCGATGGCCCGCTGGCCGGGTTGATGTTGATCGAAGGGATTCTGGCGCGGGGCGAATTGCTGGATTACCACTTGGCGCACTCGGCGCGGGCAGAGTTTTACCGGCAGTTGGGGAGGGTGAAAGAGGCGCGGGCGGCGTATGAGCGGGCGCTGGAATTGACGCAGCAGGTGCCGGAGCAGCGGTTTATTGAGGGGCGGCTGCGGGCGTTGGAGTGATGTGATCCTGCGGGCCCCTTCGCGGGCAAGCCTCGCTCCTACAGGATTGAGTTGATCACACCTCTGCGATTCGACCCGAATCTGTAGGAGCGAGGCTTGCCCGCGAAGGGGCCCGCAAGACCTTCACTCCAGCATCTTGCTCAATAACCAACTCCCCGCCGGCCCCGGCGGATGCAGGCGCGACCACAGCGCATCGACGTACACCGCTTTCGGCCAGCCGCGCACATTCAGTTCCACCAGTGAGCCGGCCCCGAACCGCCCCACCAACCAGCGGGGCAGCGGCGCCCAGCCGAACCCGCCCTGGGCCATTTCCAGCAACATCAGATAACTCGGTGCCGACCAGACGCGCCCCTTTGCCCGGCTTTCGTACGGATTGACGATTGTCGCCAGACGCAGCTCGCGGTGCTGTTGCAGCACGTCCTGATCGATTGCGTTCTGCTTCGCCAACGGGTGCGCATGGGACACGAACAGAGCGATTTCCGTGCGTTCGTCCACCGTCGAACTGACCAGATCCGGTGGATAGCTGTCCTGCATCTCGGCGAAGGCGACATGCGCTCGACCGCGTTGCACCAGTGCCACCAGGTCATCGCATTCGGCGATCAGGCATTCCAATTCCAGGTCCGGATAACGCTGCTCGAAAGCACTGAGCGCCGCTTCAAAACGGTCGGACTGGTAAGTGTCGGAAATCGCCACGGTCAGCTTCGGCTCGACGCCTTGGGACAGTTGGCTGGCGGTCATTTCCAGACGGCTGGTGGCGGCCAGAATCTCCTCGGCCCGCTGCAACATGACGTGCCCGGCCGGGGTCAGGCTCGGCTTGCGGCTGCTGCGGTCGAAGAGGACAAGGTTCAGGTCGATTTCCAGGCTGGCCACGGCGGCGCTGATGGTCGACTGGCTGCGACCGAGCTTGCGCGCCGCGGCGGAAAACGAGCCTTGAGTCGCCGCCTGGACAAACGCCAGCAGCACTTCGTGGGAAGCCATGAACTATCGCCTTGATCGATGGTTATTGGTTATGAAGTATCGGCGTGATAACGGATCATGGCAACCATAGTCACTCAGGGAGTCTGGCCATGAACGCCAACAAATCCATCACTGAACGAATTTTCCAGGCCATCGGTTTCGAACTGCTGGCGATATTGATCTGTACCCCGCTGCTGGCCTGGATCATGGACAAACCCATGCTGGAAATGGGCGCGGTCACCATGGCCATTGCAGCCCTGGCCCTAGCTTGGAACGTGGTCTTCAACGGCCTGTTCGACCGGCTGCTCAAGCGCTTTGCCATTGTGCGTAACGCTTGGGTGCGTGTGGTGCATGCGCTGTTGTTCGAAGGTGGGCTGGTCGCGTTTGGCGTGCCGTTGATTGCCTGGTGGCTGAAGGTCAGCCTGTGGCAGGCGTTCCTGCTGGACATCGGCGTACTGCTGTTTTTCCTGCCCTACACCTACGTCTATCACTGGGGTTACGACGTGGTGCGTGAGCGGTTGATGGTGCGCAGGGCTTGCGAGGTTTAAAAGCAAAGATCGCAGCCTTCGGCAGCTCCTACGCCGTAGGAGCTGCCGAAGGCTGCGATCTTTTGATCCTGGACCGGCTGGGTCAAGTCATCCAATCCACAACCTGAAAAACAACACACAACCTGTGGGAGCGGGCTTGCCCGCGATTAGGCAGGCACATTCAACATCAATGTTGTCTGTCATGCCGCCATCGCGGGCAAGCCCGCTCCCACAGGTTTATGTGTCAGACGTGGAAGTAACCCACGCACGAATCGAACGGCAGGCGCTTGAGTTCGATCTTGTTCAGGTCGAGTACTTCGCGCAGGGCTTTGGTTTCGCCCGGGAAGTTGCGGTAAGCCACTTCGTCGAGTACCACGATCGCGCCTTTTGGCATGTACGGCAGGAAAGTTTCCAGCGCGACTTTGGTCGACTCGTACAGGTCGGTGTCGAGGATCAGCATCGCTACCACCAGGTCCGGACGGGTCTGGACCCACTCCGGCACAGTCTTGACGATGTCGCCTTTGACCAGCTCGCAGCGCGGGATACGGTTGACCGGGCGCAGCAGGTCGTTGGCATCGATCATGTCCTGGATCAGCGACTGGTCGGTGTCGGAGAACATGGTTTCGTTGACGTCTGCCGGGTCTTCTTTCTTGTCGATACTCTGGAAGCCTTCGAAGGTATCGAAGCCGATAATCGAACGGTTGATCGCGTAGGGTTCCAGGATCATCGACAGGTGCATGTAGAGCATCAACGAGTTGCCCTTGTACACGCCGCACTCAATGATCGCGCCCGGAATTTCGGCGACTTTCTTGAACAGTTCCATGCGCGACAGAGCAGCGGTCACGCCGATGCGGTTGGCGAAGACGAACGGCGCGTCGGCCACGTACTCGGCATCGACCCGTTTCAGGACATTGGCACGGGTTTCGTTGTACTGGGCCTCGGCAGGCGTGATGCGACGCTTGGTCATTGGTCAATTCCTTGGAAATTCGAAAAGTCGTGGGCGTGGAAATAGTCTTTGAAACCGGCGCCGACGTCAGGGCAGGCACTGTCGACGTTGATCGCGCCGCGCTTGTGCTTGAGGTCGTCGAGGTGCATCAGGCGGAAGTCCACGCTGAAGCGGGTTTGTTCGGTGTGATTGGCGACCGTGCCGTGCAGATGCGAGCCGGAGAAGATCAGCATCTCGCCGGTATTGCCAGCGATGCGCACTTCAGACGCGGTATTGATCGCCTCCAGCGGCACCGGGTGCACGCGGACTTCCTCTTTGAGGTTGTCCTTGGCCTTGTGCCGCTGGTTGTTGATCCAGTCGTTGAGGCTCCATTCGCTGGAGGTGTTCTTCACGGGCACGTCGAAGTAGCCAGCGTTGATCATCATGGTCTGGTCGGGGCGAATGGTATGCACCGGCATCCAGGTGTTGATCTGGCAATCGACGCTGCCGTACCACGTGTCGCGATGAGGCTTGTAGGCGTAGCTGACACCGGCGTGCAAGTAGTCATAGTTCGGCACCACGCGAATGCGCGGCACGTCGAAAATGTACTCACGCGGGTCGACACCGATCTCGTCGATAAACGACAGGATCAGATCCTTGGCGCGCTGGCTGTTGGTGAACTGGCCTTTGAGGCGAGTCACCAATACCACGAATTCTTCCACCGGCATCAGCGTGTGCAGCGCCTGGTGATTGGTCTCGCCGTCGAAGGCGGCGGTGATGCTTTCCTGGGCGAACGCGCACAGCTCTTTGGCGGCTCGCAGCTGAGTGTTCAGGAAGATGTCGCCGGCGTAGATGGCTTCTTTAAAGTCAGCTTTGTGCTGAAGCTGATTGATATACAGATTCACGATTCCACTCCTGAATGCATCGAGTCTCTTATGAGTCGGCCACACGTTAGCAAACTGAAGTGCAATCCGGCGGGTGGTGGATCAATAAAGGCGCAATCCCCTGAATTTGCGACGAAATGCTTTCGCCAGGCAAAAAAAATCCCTGTAGGAGCGAGGCTTGCCCGCGAAGGCGTCTTCACATTCAACGATGATATTGACTGTTAGACCGCTTTCGCGGGCAAGCCTCGCTCCTACAGGTTCGGTGTGGTCAGAACAGTTTGGTGAACAACCAGTAAAGACTGCCCGACAACACAATTGCCGCCGGCAAGGTCAGCACCCAGGCCATCAGCAGGTTGCGGATGGTCTTCATCTGCAAGCCACCACCGTTGGCGACCATGGTCCCGGCCACGCCTGAAGACAACACATGGGTGGTCGACACCGGCAGGCCGAATATGTCGGCGGCGCCGATGGTCAGCATTGCCACGGTTTCTGCCGAGGCGCCCTGGGCGTAGGTCAGGTGCGTCTTGCCGATTTTTTCGCCGACCGTCACCACAATGCGTTTCCAGCCAACCATGGTGCCCAGCCCCAGTGCGATGGCCACCGCGATTTTTACCCACAGCGGAATGAACCGCGTGGCGTTGTCGATTTGTTGCTTGAACAGTTGCAGCTTGCCGGTGGTGTCGGCGTCGAAGTTGCCGACCTTGTTCTTGTCCATCAGGCGAATGGTTTCACTGGTCAGGTACATGTCGTTACGCACGTTGCCCATCGCTTCGGCCGGGACTTTCGACAGAGAGCCATACCCCTTCACTTCGTTACCGATGTGGCCTGCCAGTGCGGCGAGGGCGGGGATCAATTGCGGCGAGGCTTCCTTGCTGCGCATGTAATCGGTCAGCACTGGGCGTGGATCGGCGGGTGCCGGCAGTGGCGAATTTTTCATCAATGCTTGCTGGGTGACTTCGGCCACGGCCGCGAACTGCAACGCCTGATCCGCTGGCATGGTCCGGTTCAGCGCATACGCCATTGGCAGGGTACCGACCAGAATCAGCATGATCAGGCCCATGCCTTTCTGGCCATCGTTGGAGCCGTGGGCAAACGACACGCCGGTGCAGGTCAGAATCAACATGCCGCGAATCCACCACGGTGGCGGAGTGTCGCCCTTCGGCGCCTTGTACAACGCGCGATTTTTGACAAAGACGCGCAACGCCAGCAGCAACAGCGCAGCAAAGGCGAAGCCGATCAGCGGCGACAGCAGCAACGCGTAACCGACTTTGGTCGCCTGAGCCCAATCCACGCCACTGGTGCCGTCACGGCCGTGCATCAGGGCATTGGCCACGCCGACACCAATGATCGAGCCGATCAGGGTGTGCGACGAAGACGCCGGCAAACCCAACCACCAGGTGCCCAGGTTCCACAGGATCGCGGCGATCAACAGCGCGAAGATCATCGCGAAACCGGCGGAGGAACCGACTTGCAGAATCAGCTCTACGGGCAGCAGGGCGATGATGCCGAACGCCACCGCGCCGCTCGACAGCAACACCCCCAGGAAGTTGAAGAACCCGGACCAGGCCACGGCGAAATTCGGCGGCAGGGAGTTGGTGTAGATCACCGTCGCCACGGCGTTGGCGGTGTCGTGAAAGCCGTTGACGAACTCAAAGCCCAAGGCAATCAGCAGCGCGACACCCAACAGCAGAAACGGCGTCCAGGTGGTGACCACCGTGCCGAGTTCGCTCATGTCGTGCATCAGGCTGTAGGCGGTGAATAACAGCCCACTGCCCAGCACCGCAAAGAACATCACGATAGTGAGCAGGCCGGGTTTTTTATCGAGCTGCGGCTTGACGCTGCTGGCGGGAGCCTGGGCAGCGCTGGTGAAGGAAGGCGTAGCCATGCCGGATAATCCTGAGCAGAGAAGGAGTATCGGTCATGATCGTTGCTAAATATTACAGAGAGGCTGCGCTGGGTCAGTGTTTGGTTTTTTTGCGATGCCGAAGATCACACATCCCCGTAGGAGCGAGGCTTGCCCGCGAAGGCGATCTAACAGTCAAAATCATCGTTGAATGTGAAGACGCCTTCGCGGGCAAGCCTCGCTCCTACGTGGACGGGGATGGTGGGGATGGCAGTGATCAATAATCCTGCCGCTTGCGAAACGCCCAGCGCCCGGCAATCAGGGTAAACGTCGCGACCAGCGCCACTAGGATCCAGAACCCCTCTGGATCACCGGAAAGTGGCACGCCGCCGACGTTCATGCCGAAGAAGCCGGCGATGATGTTGATCGGCAGCGCCAGCACCGTGACCACGGTCAGGGTGAACAGCGTGCGGTTGCTCTGTTCGTTGAGGTTGGCGGCGATTTCTTCCTGCAACAGCTTGATCCGTTCACCGAGGGCCGTGAGGTCGTTGATGATCAGCGCAAACTCCTCGGTGGACTTGCGCAGCTCCTTGACGTCCTCCTTCTGCAACCATTGCGGCGGGCGATTGAGCAGACGCAGCAACGAGCCTGGCTCCAGCGCCAGCAAGCGTTGCAGGCGCACCAGCACGCGCCGATTGGCGCCCAGCTCAGCCCGGTTGGTCGACAGGCGTGAAGACAGCAACTCATCTTCGATCTGATCGACACTGAGGCTGGTCTTGCGCACGATCTGCGTCAGCACTTCACCCTGATCGCGCAACAAATGCACCAGCAGCTCCAGCGGCGAACGAAAGCATTCACCGGCCTTCACCGAAGAGCGCAGCTTGTCCACCGAGTGCAGCGGTTGCAGGCGTGCGCTGATGATCAGCCGGCTGCGGGCGCAGACCCACAGCGTCGAGACATCCGAGGAGACCATGCTGCTGAGGTTGAACACCACGTCGTTGACCACCGCCAGCAACGCCGAATCGACATGTTCGATACGCGTCGAGCGGGAGCCTTCGTGCAGCGCTTCGAAAAACTCATCGGGCAATGCCAGGTGACTTTTCATCCAGCGCTCGCAGGCGGCATGGGCCAGGTTCAGGTGCAGCCAGAGGAACTCATCACTGTCGTCCGGTTGTTGCAGGCAGTGCAGCGCCTTGGCCGAGTCGATCTCCCGGCCGCGCTCGCCGGGGCGAAAACTGAAACCGTAAAGCAGGCCGAACAGGTCGGAATCGCGATGGCGTTGGTCAATGCTGTGGTTCATGAGGTCTCGCTGTGAGGAGGCGCCTGTCGCAGGTTTCACAGGTTCACTTGAGCCCCATCATCGCAACGTATTTTGAAGGTTTTGTGACAGTTGAATGGCGCCGGAAATCCGCCTCTTGCCGGTGGTCGGAGAGCGCTCAAGAAAGGCTCTGGCACGCCGATGAGGCTGATGTTGATCTTCCGATTCTGGTGGTGAACCAGTGTCGCTGACAGGGATGTCCAGACATCTTGCATGCCACTTGGGCGTGCCTTTTCCCTGTCATGAGATATCACTCGATGTTTTTGCAAAAATCCCTGAGAGCGCAAATCCTCGCCCTGTTGAGCGGCAGCCTGTTGGCGATGTTGCTGATCGCTTTGGCTTGCTTTCACTTCCTGTCCAATGGCGTTCAGAACTACGCGAACCTGATTGAAGGTCCGTTGCACACCTCGCAATTGATCGATGAGGCCAACCTGCAATTCAAGGTGCAGGTTCAGGAGTGGAAAAACGTTCTGCTGCGTGGCAAGGAACCTGCGAACCTGGACAAATACTGGAAGCAGTTCGAGGACGGTCAGCGCGACGTGCAGGGCATCCTGAGTGAGCTGGCCGGGCAAAAGGGCATCGAGCCGCAACTCAAGACCCGCATCGAACGCCTGCGTGAAGAGCATCGTGCATTAGGCGCGGCCTATCAGAAGGGCCGTGATGCCTACGTGGCGGCCGGTGCCGACCCAACGGCTGGCGACAATGCGGTCAAAGGCGTGGACCGTGCCGCCAGTGAACAGATGAATGAGCTGGTCAGCGAACTGCGCAAGCAGAGCATCGAGCAGTCGAAGCTGATCAGTGCCAGCGCCGATCAGACGGTGTTGCTGGGGCTCGTGGTGATGCTGGTGTCGGGTCTGCTGATTGGCTTGTTGAGTCTATGGCTGGTCAACCGCAACCTGGTGGAGCCGATCCGCAAACTGATCGACTATGTGGCACAACTCAGCCAAGGGCGCTTCGCCGAGCGCGTGGCCAGCACCCGTCAGGATGAGTTGGGCAACCTGGCCAGGGCCGCCAACACATTGCGCGATTTCCTCGCCGAAACCTTCAGTCGTTTGCAGCGCAGTGCGACGGACCTGGACAGCGCCAGCGGCGAGCTGAACTCGATTGCCGGCCTCATGGCCAGCGGCACCAACGAGCAGTTCACCCGCACCGATCAGGTGGCCACGGCGATGAACGAAATGTCCGCCACCGCGCAAGAAGTAGCACGCCACGCAGCCGACGCGGCACGTGCGGCCGATGACGCCGACCAATCCGCTCAGCAGGGCGAAAAAGTCATGCAGGGCACCATTCACACCATCACCCAAATGCGCGGCGAAATCGCCAACACCGCCACGGTCATCCGTCGTCTGGAAGCTGACAGCGGGCGCATCGGTAAAGTGCTGGAAGTGATTCGCGGCATCGCCGAACAGACCAACCTGCTGGCGCTCAACGCCGCAATCGAAGCGGCCCGTGCCGGTGAAGCCGGACGTGGTTTTGCGGTGGTCGCCGATGAAGTGCGCAGCCTGGCCCAGCGCACGGCGGCGTCGATCATCGAGATCAACCAGATCATTCAAACCGTGCAAACCGGTGCGGTGGACGCGGCCCAGGCTATCGAAAGCGGTCAGTCGCGCAGCGAAGAAAGCGTTGAGCAAGTGACCCAGGCCGGCGCCATGCTCGAGCGCATCACCCATGCCGTGGAAGCCATTCGCGACATGAACCGCCAGATCGCCACCGCCGCCGAAGAACAGACGTCAGTGGCCGAAGACATTTCACGCAACCTCACCGAAATCACCAGCATCGCCAGTACCAACCTGGACAACGTGCAGCGCACCGAAGCGGCCAGCCACAATCTGCATGGCTTGTCGGGGCAATTGAATGAAGTGACGGCGCGGTTGAGCGCCTAGTGAAATGGGCTGTGTATCGGTTCGGTTACCGAATCGGTACACAGTCACTCTCAAGTTCGTGCCGCGCCCGTCGATGACGGATTTACCCAAACTCCACATTGGATAAATCCCATGGTCAGCATCAGCTCCATTTCGATCAATCAGACCCTGTCGACCTCTTCAAGCAAAGTCGCGATCAACGACAGCACCGAAGACACTTCAGTCGCAGCGACGGCTGAGGCGTCCAGCGATACCACCAAGGTTGCCGCTGGCGGTGCACCCGCATCGAGCGACAGCAGTTCCAGCAGCAGCGAATCCGATACGGTGAAACAACTGCGCAAGCAGCTCGCCGAGCTGCAAAAGCAATTGCAGGAACAACAGCAACAACTGCAAGCGGCCCAGGCCAAGCAAGACAGCGCCGAAGCCAAAGCAGCGAACGTTGCGGCGGCTCAGTCGCAGGTTGTGGCCACTTCAGCTTCGTTGCAGACGGTGACGGCGGCGTTGTTGCAGGCGTTGCAGGACGAGGGCGGCAGTACGTCGGGTTCGGTGGTCAGCACCACTGCTTAAGTCGGTGAGGGCAAGCTGAAGGTGAACGTCGTGCCCTGTTGCTCGGTCGATAGCACCTGCAGTTTCCCGCCATGGGACTGCGCAATCTGACTGGCAATGTACAACCCCAACCCGAGGCCGACCTGCGGTGTTCCGCCGGCTGGTTTCGAGTAGGGCAGGAACAGATGCGGCAGCGCATCTTCGGCAATCAGCCCCTGGTTTTTTACGCTCAACACAAAGTGTCCTTCCTTGACCTGCGCACTGACCTCGACCGGGCCGTCGGGAGTTCCGTGGACAACGGCGTTCGCCACCAGATTGGATAGCAATTGCGCGACCCGTTCGCGATCGCAATGGATGTTGCTCAGGTCGCCAATCGACGACTGAATGATGCGTTTTGGGTGAATGCTCTGGATCTCGGAAATCACATGCCGCAATGCGTCCGCCAGGTCCGGGCACGGCTCAATGTTCACCGGGATGCCTCGGCCCAGTGAACCCCGCGCGAAGTCCAGCACATCGTCCACCAGTTTGGTCGCCCGTCGAGCGCTGGTGAGGATGTGCCGGGCCCGTTGCTCATTCGCCGGGTCGCAGACTTTGCGCAGGAGCATTTCGGCGCCGGCGCTGATGGCAAACAAGGGGTTGCGCAGGTCATGGCCGAGCACGGCGATGAATTGTTCACGCATTTCGGCGGTTTGGCGTTCCTTGATCAGCGCCGTTTCGGTCCGTTGCAGGTTTTCTTCGGCCTCGATCTGTAGCGCCAGCATCCGGGCGAACGACTCCATGGTGCTCTGGATCGTGCTGGACTTGAGCGGCGCCGGATTGGGATCAAGGGCACAAATGGTGCCGAAAAAGCGCCCGTCAGTGCGCAATATCGGGACGGCAATGTAGCTTTCGAATTGATAGGTCTGAGGCGTGTGGTGATCGCGGTAGAGCGGATCTTCACTGGCCTTGTCGATCACCACCGAGTGGTGGCCCTGGCGAATTTCGTTGCACAGGGTGGACACCAGGTCCAGCTCATCGCCGACTTGCAAACCGAAATTCAGTCGATCAAGCACCGCGCAGGCAGTCCAGGAGTCTTCGGTAACACGGGCCACCGCTGCGAACCGCAAACCGGTCAACTCACTGATCACCTGAAGAATCGCCGGCACCGCGCTGATCCGGCTGATTGTGGTGATGTCTGCTGCCGCTGTTTGCCCCATATCCTTGGTTCTCTGCTTCAACATGCCGAATGGTTTTGAGGGATTCTAGCGGGCTTGCGCGAATTGTCGCGGCTTCGTTCGTCGCCTCAGCGAACGGCCAGACGCCGAACGCAAAAAAGCCGCACGACCCGAAAGTCGTGCGGCTTTTCTTGCAGTTGAATCATGTGTCTTGTTTGTTGCTCAGAACCTTGCCGGTAGTGGCATCGAAGTCCACGTCCCACTCGGTGCCGTCCGCCCTGCGCAGTTCAACTTCATATTCGTAGCCGTTGAAGTGGTTATCGAGGTCGGTGTCGGTAATCGTGGCACCCGGGTGCAACTTCAGGGCGGCCTGGTTCAGTTCTTCCAGGGGTTTGATCTTGCCACTCTTGACCAACTCAGGGATCTGGTCGACGCGAACGTCTGCCTGGGCCAGGCCAGCGGTGAGGGTCAGGGCAGCAGCGGTGAACAGGGCAGTTAAGGTTTTCATGAAGTTCTTTCCTTGGATGAGCTGTTTAAGTGGGATCAGGTTAACCAGCGCAACTTAATTCACCCTTAATTGACTGTGGCGTCAGATTAAAAGCTTCGCGGGCAAGCCTCGCTCCTACAGGTCTTGCGCAGACCTTGTGGGAGCGTGGCTTGCCCGCGATGCAGGCGCCACGGTCTCGAATCAATACCCGTTGTTCTGCAACAACTGCGCAACGCTCGCCGCCGCCGGACGCTTATAGAACTTCAGCAGTTCGCTGGCGCGGTTGGTGAAGATGCCGTCGACGCCGGCATCCGCCACCTTCTGATAATCCACCGCTTCGTCGATGGTGTAGACGTGCACCAACAAGCCCTGATCGTGGGTGTACTGGTTCATCCACGGTTGCACCAGGTCCGAATAGCTCTGATCGCCACCCTTGGTCAGTGCGGCCGAAGGGCCGGTGCCGATTGCGCCCTGAGCCTTGGCGTACTCGACCCATTGCTGGAACTCGGCTTTGTTCTTCGGTTCCTGTTTGGCGTAGTAGGTGGCTTTGTCCTTGTCGCCGGACTCGGCGAACGTCACTTTGGATTTCGGCTCGATGCTGCCTTCACCGACCCACAGCAACAGGATTTTCGGCACTTGCGGCATTTCCTTTTCGAGCAGTTCGAGGCTGCTCTTCTCGAAGGTTTGCAGCACCACCTTGCCTTTACCCTGGCCGACCGCCAGTTCGCTCTTCGCCAGTTTCGAACCGACCGGGCTCAACCAGCCGCGATCCTGGAGTTTCTCCTTGAGGTCGCGCTCGATGCCGGGAAACTGCTTCGGCTCTTTGGTTTCGATGTACAGGCCCGGCTTGTGCAGTGGATTGCCTTGGGCGATGTCGATGATTTCATCCAGGGTCAGGATCTTCAGACCCGCGTAGCTCGGACGCGCGCGATCCGGGTAAGCGCTGTTGAACCAGCTGCCGGCATCCAGGGTTTTGAGTTCGGCGATGGTGAATTCGTTGGCCTGGCTGTCCTTGCGCTCTGGGAATTTGGTGGCGACGTCGGTGGTGCGTTGCAGGTTGTTGTCGTGCAGGGCGAACAACACGCCGTCCTTGCTGCGTTGCAGGTCCAGTTCCAGGTAATCGGCACCCAGGTCGCGGGCCAGTTTGTAGGCTGCTGCGGTGGATTCCGGTGCATCGAAAGACGCGCCACGGTGAGCGATCACCGCCGGGTGCGGAATGCCCAGGCGGGTCGCCAATGCCGTGGGGCTTGGCTCGTTGGCGGCCTGTGCCTGGCCGAGGCCGAGCATAAGGCTCAGCAGCAGGGCGCTCTTGGTGAAGGTGACAGGCATGGTCGAAGTCCTTTTGCGATGGGTTTTCAAAGACGTATCTTTTAACAACTGAGCGCCGCTTGCGCTATCGCCAGACCGACATAAACGTGTTTAAAGGAGTTTTTTCAGCGCTTTTGTGCGGTTCTTTGCAGTACTCTTGGCCCCGGTAATTTCCCCGGCAGAGGGAAACCCGTTCGCTTGCCCTGCGTGTAAACCATCGATCACCGGTCTTTCGACCTTTTGTGAGGTTTATCATGCGCATCACTTCCCAGCTCATTTGCCAGGCCGCCGACCAACTCAAAGGCTTCGTCGGCCTCAATCGCAAGACCGGCCAGTACATCGTGCGCTTCAGCGAAGACTCGTTCGGCATGGACGTGGCTGATGACGGCATCATCCCCACCAGTGAGTTCGTCTGGGCTCCGGGCCCCGAGCAGACCATGACGCTCAAGCGTGAACTGATCCAGTTGCTGCTGGACCAGAACATCGACGACCGGATCAACATCACCGAGCCGTTGCGGGTGTATATGAATCGGCGGGAAGTGCCGCAGATTACGGCGGTGAGGAGTTTGGTTCAGAACTGAAGTTTGTGAGTGGCTGTCAGGGCTTCTTCGCGGGCAAGCCTCGCTCCTACGGGTTGCGTTGCCCTCTCTGTAGGAGCGAGGCTTGCCCGCGAAGGCAGTTCTAAAAACGCCGCTGAAAATCACTGCTCAAACCGATAATCCCGCTCAACCCTGCACACCCGCGTATGACACGCCGAATACCAGGTCGAACGCCCGCGCTCACGAATCGCGCTGTGTTCGGGATGGTGTTTCCAGGCCAGGATCGCCGCTTCGCTATCCCAGTAGGACACCGTAATCCCGAGCCCGTCCGCACCCCGGGCCGATTCCACGCCAAGAAAGCCAGGTTGCTCACGGGCCAATTGCACCATGCGTTCGGCGGCCTGTTCGTAACCGTGATCGCCCTCGGTGCGCAGCGAGGTAAAAATCACCGCGTAGTAAGGCGTTGCAGGTGTCTGGGCGGTCATGATGGGTGCCTCGCACACGCTTCGATCAACGCGCGGACCAACGGTGGCAGTATGCCCTTGAGCGCGGCGCGCTCGGGCTGGAACAGCGTCGCGACGAAGAACGGATGCCCGCGTAATTCCACCGCTCGCAAGTCCCCCGTCGAGTCGTGTCCAACGGCGCACAGCTGTTGGCTCAATAACTCACGTTCGAACTCGGAATTCACACCATAACGACAGCGATATCCTTCGCGAATTTCAGCGTTTTCGTACGCCTTGGCGATCAACGAGCCTTCAACCAAATGAATGCTGTCGACGGCTTCCACCAGCGAACAGCTCAGCGGCGTGAGCAACGCCCGCGTCGCGTCGGGCGAGGTCTCGCCGTGTTCGGCATCGTTCCAGCCCAGAACGTTGCGGGCGAATTCGAGTACCGCATGCTGAAAACCGCCGCAAGTGCCGAGGAAAGGTCGCTGCTGCTCGCGGGCAAAACGGATCGCCCGTAATGCGCCGTCCATGTCGCGATAAGGACTGGCGGGCACGCACCAGAAACCATCGAAGCCATCCAGTGGCGTCTCGGTGTTGATGCTCTCGGTGGCCAACCATTGAAACTGTATGTCTTGGCCTGAGTGTTCGGCGGCCATGCCGAGGGCGACGGGAATGGCTTGGTGGGCGGTGACCTGTGGGTCGTAATCGCCGATCAGGGCGATGCAGATGGCGCTGGTTTCCATGAGTGATCTCGACGCTTGTTGATTCCTGGCACCCACTATAGATTGGCGTTCACGCAATCAATATTGGCGTTATCCCAAATGATCAATGCGCCAGCGCACTATCGACTGGACTACCCGGATCTGTCCCTGATCCTCGCCCTGGTGCGCGGTGGCTCTCTGGCCCGGGCATCGGCGTTGTTGAAAGTCGATGTCTCGACGGTGTTTCGCGCTGTCCGCCGACTGGAAGCCGCGTTGGGTCAGCAACTGTTCGAGAAGAGCCGCGCCGGTTACCTGCCGACCACGCTGGCGCAGACTCTGGCCGAGCAGGCTGAGCGCGCCGAACAAGCGCTGGAGGCGGCGCGCATTGGCGTGGAGCAGGGCGGTGAAGTCATCAGCGGCACTGTGCGCCTGACCTGCACCGATTCAGTCCTGCAAAGTTTGTTGTTGCCGGCGCTGGCGCGGTTCATGCCGTCCTATCCGGCGCTGACCATTGAACTCTGCACCTCCAACGACTTCGCCAATCTCAGCCGTCGCGACGCCGACATCGCCTTGCGCTTGACCCGCACACCGCCCGAGCATTTGGTTGGCCGGCGGCTGGCGGATATTTCCTACCGGGTCTGTGCCAGCGCGGCCTATCTGCAATCGGTTGATTCCCACGACCTGGCCTCATTGACCTGGATCGCTCCGGACGATTTCCTGCCCGATCACCCCACCGTCGCCTGGCGACGTCAGCAATTGCCTGGCGTGACACCGGGTTATCGCTGCAACAGCATGTTGTCGGTGACCGAGTTGGTACGGGCCGGGCTGGGTGTCGCGGCATTGCCGGACTTCCTCATCGGTGATGGACTGCAACCGTTGACCGATCCCTTGCACGGTTACGACACCGCGCTGTGGTTGCTCACACGCCCAGACTGCCGCGCATTGCGCTCGGTGGTGACGTTGTTCGATGAGTTGGGGCGCGCGCTGAAGTTGCCTTGAGTCGGATCACGCCTTCGGCGGCTCTCACTATAGCCCCGGCACCAGTTTCATTCTGAAACACATTACGGTGTTTCTACTCAGAGCGATCGGTCAGCGATAAAGCCGCGGACATTGTCATTTTTTGCAGCTCGATTCAGAGCTCATAACAGGCCAGGAACATGTCTAGCGCCGACTCCACAACGGTGTGCTGCATCTCGGGTGACAAGCCTGGCTGGCCCATGGATATCTGCGGCCAGAACGCAAAGGACTTGAGCAATCCCTGGACCTGTTGCGCGGCGAAGTCAGGGGCGACCGGTTTCAATAGGCCATCGGCCTGGGCAGCGCGAATCCACACAGTCAGGCTTTCTTCGCGAGCTCCCATCCGGGCGACCATGTTTTGCGCACGCTCGGGAGAATGGATGGTGGCGGCAATCGCCACCCGCGCCAGGTCGAGAAAATTGTCATCGGCCAGCATCTGCAGTTTCGCCTGCAACATCAGGCGCAACTGATCGCGCAGGGGCAGGTCAGGGCGGTAGGACATTTCCTGTTCGGCCGTCGCCCGTGCCCATAATTGATTAAGGATTTCGGCGAACAACTCTTCCTTGCTCGGGAAGTGGTTGTACACCGTGCGCTTCGACACGCCAGCGGTGGCGGCGATCTTGTCCATGCTGGTGATGTCGAAACCGTTGGCACGGAATTCAGCAATCGCCGCCTGGATGATGGCTTCGCGTTTTCGGTCGGTGAGGCGCTGTGGAGCTGTCATAAATACGCTTAAGCAGGAAGAAGTGGGGAACTACACTTGGTAGTTTACTTGTGATCAGCTTTGATGCAACCTTGAAACTACACTGTGCAGTGTAATGTTTCGTTAATCCTGCACAGTGAAAAATAGAATCTCCGGCTGATGCGTGCATGCCTTGGCCATTTATCGTCCCAAACGGAAAACCGTCAATCGTGCGGTTTTTCTGGAGTCATTCAGTCATGGCCACTTCAACTTCTCCAGCGGATAACGCTTCAACGCCTCAAGCGTCTCGACAGGTTCAGGGGCAGTACCGAAATCATGCGCCCGTAAAACGCGAAGGATTTCGCAAAACCGTGCGCATCCTGTGGAACTTCATCTTCCACAAACCGCGCGATACCCGGCCGTCCGCCCCGGTCCCGGTGCAAACCTTGACCCAGGCTGCGTTGATCGCCGCGCCCAACCACAGCGTCTATCGCCTCGGCCATTCCACTGTTTTGCTGAAGCTGCGGGACAAATTCTGGATCACCGACCCAGTCTTCGCCGAGCGCGCCTCTCCGGTGCAATGGGCCGGCCCGAAGCGTTTCCATCAGCCGCCGATCAGCCTCGAAGATTTGCCGCCGATTGAAGCGGTGATCCTGTCCCACGATCATTATGACCACCTCGATTATCAGGCCGTTCTTAAACTGGCGGACAAGACCCGCTACTTCCTCACACCGCTGGGTGTGGGCGACACCCTGATCAAATGGGGGATCGATGCCAGCAAAGTGCGCCAACTGGATTGGTGGCAGAGCACCGAGGTCGATGGCCTTCAATTCGTCGCCACTCCTTCGCAGCACTTTTCCGGTCGTGGTCTGTTCGACGGCAACAGCACCCTTTGGGCGTCGTGGGTGATGATCGACGGCGACACGCGGATCTTCTTCAGTGGCGACAGCGGCTACTTCGACGGCTTCAAACGCATCGGCGAACAGTACGGCCCATTCGACCTCACACTCATGGAAACCGGTGCCTACAACGTCGAGTGGCCGCACGTTCACATGCAGCCCGAGCAAACCCTGCAAGCGCACATAGACCTTAAAGGGCGCTGGTTGCTGCCAATCCACAACGGCACCTTCGACCTGTCGATGCATGCCTGGTACGAACCCTTCGACCGCATTTTGGCGTTGGCCTGGGAGCGGAACGTGTCAATCACCACGCCGCAGATGGGCGAGGCGTTCAATGTGAAGTATCCGCAGCGTGGTCGTACCTGGTGGCTGGATCTGGAAAATGAGATGAAGGAAGAAGGGCGCATGGCTTGTAGCGGCTACAAGTCTGGATGAACTTTCGTACAGCCCTCGCTCCTTGTTGCTGACAGTCGTTTCCTACGGCTTCGGTAGGCTGTTCGACGAGTGAAATGACTCACTCGTGATTAGCCATAACAAGGACGTGTTACATGAAAGACATTTTCAAAAACCGCATGACGGTATTGGCGCAGACCCTGCTGCTGTCGGTCGCAAGTTCCGCTTACGCGGATAACTCCGCGCTCGAGTACGCGAGTGTCAGCGAACTCACTGCACGGATGGAGCGTAACGAACTCACTTCCGCAGCGCTGGTGAAACACCTGCAGGCGCGTATCGAAACACTGGACAAACAAGGGCCGGCGATCAACGCGATCATGGAGCTCAATCCCCAGGCCATCGAGATTGCGACGGCGTTGGACAAGGAACGTGCGAATGGAAAGGTTCGTGGTCCGCTCCACGGCATTCCGGTTCTGCTTAAAGACAACGTCGATACCGCAGACACGATGCAAACGAGCGCGGGCTCGCTGGCCATGGTCGGCCAACCAGCGGTAAACGATGCGTTTGTCGTCAAGCAACTGCGTGACGCCGGCGCGGTCATTCTCGGCAAAACCAACATGAGTGAATGGGCATACGTTCGGCAAATGGGCTTACCCCATGGCTGGAGTGGCCGAGGTGGCCAAGGGAAAAATCCCCACGTGCTGGGCGCCGAAATGTGTGGCTCCAGTTCCGGTTCGGCCGCAGGCGTAGCCGCCGGGTTCGCACCGCTGGCCATTGCCACCGAAACCAACGGCTCGATCACTTGCCCGGCCTCGGCCAACGGCGTGGTGGGTGTGAAACCGACGCTGGGGCTGTTCAGCCGCTCCGGCATCATTCCGATCACACGCCTGCAAGATACTGCTGGCACCATGACGCGCACCGTTCGTGACGCTGCGCTCATGTTCAACGCCCTGCAAGGTATCGATGCTTCGGACGCCGCAACCGGCGACGCACCGGTGGGTATCGATTACACCGCATTGCTCGCCACGGACGCATTGAACGGTAAACGAATCGGTTACCCGATCGAGTACACGGGGCCGAACGGCACCGTGCTTCATCCCGATGTTCAATTCCAGAAGGCGCTGGCCACGCTGCAAGAACAAGGCGCTACCCTGGTGCCGTTAAAAGTCCGATTGCCTGACATTGACGGTTACTTCAACGCACTCATGGCAGGCATGAAACATGAACTGCCCGAGTACCTCGCCAGCCGCCCCGGGCTGCCGATCCAGACGCTTCAAGCGTTGATCGACTTCAATGAACTCAATCCGGGCGCCGAAGGCTACGGTCAGCAGATGCTTAAAGAGATCAACGAACTGGACATGACCCACGCGCAGGCGACTGAACTGTTCACGGCGTTCATGGCCGACTTCAAGGGCGCAATTGATGAGCAACTGACCGAGCACAATCTGGACGCCTTGGTCGCCGATGCCGACGGGTATTCGCAATTCAGTGCCGCAGTAGCGGGCTACCCAGCGATCACACTCCCGTCGGGCATGAATGATGAAAATCTGCCCACCTCCGTGTTCTTTTACGGCCCGCGCTGGAGTGAACCTAAACTACTGGCGCTGGCTTACAGCTATGAACAGGCTTCGTTAGCGCGCCAGAATCCGGCGTTTAAACAGCAGTAAAGGGATGTAATCAGGCCAGTGAGTTTGTGGTGTCACTGGTCCTGTATGTCATGCTCAAGCAGGGAAAGGCATTCCTTCATCCTAGCTTCACTGACATCGCGAAAGCCTCCACGCAATATCCCAGAAATTGTGGCTTGCGACAGACCCATAATTTCAGACGTCTGAACGTGAGTCAGGCGACGAGCCTTGATGACTTCATCCCTTTTCGCGGCAAGTTCTGATTTGGTGCTCATATCGATTGCGTTATCCATACCGAGATCGTCATAGACGTTCCCGCTGCTTCCTTCTATTTCAATCATTTCCTGATTCCTTTTATGTGATCCGCGCAACCCTTCAATCGATGATTTCACTCACTCAACCATCGCATAATCCGCCCGCCCCACCGGATCCGGTGTCGACCCTTTCACATTCATCCCTCTGCCCGGTGCAAACCCCGGGAAGAACACCAGACCTTGCGACTCAAACCGATACGCCAACGCCAGCCGGGTGACGTCCAGCACATCGCGTTCCGCCTCGAAACGCTGAATGGCGTCAACCGAAACCCCGGATTCCTCGGACAGCTCTTCAACACTCCAGCCCAGCATCGCTCGGGCCTGGGCACAGTGGGCGGGGGTGAACTGGAAGAGGGCGATACGTTCCAGGGTGATTTTCATCGCAAGAGTGGCCATGGTGTTCTCCGGGCTCGAGAGTGCTGATTCAAAATGTACTGTGTTTTTGTACAGTTGTTTTGATCCCGGATCAAACTCATTTTTTTGATCGATTCTATTTTTTGCTCCGGCAGGCGCTGGGGAGCGACTACGCTGTTTCTATGCGGGAACCTGAAAGCTCAAGGCTTTCAACTCCCGTGAGCAGCAATGATTGAACGTCAGCTTTCTGATTTTCAATTCAGGGAAGGTGGCGTTTATGACGCAGTGCGTCACAGCGTTATGCAGGGAAGGGAATCATGAAAAGACTACGTCTGCTATGTGCCCTGATTGGTTTTACAAGTCTGCCCGTCGTGGCTGATATGGCATCGTTGAGCAAAGAGGCCTTTGTCAGCGACCTGATAAATCAAATGACCCTGGAGGAAAAAATCGGCCAACTGCGGCTGATCGCTATTGATGAAAAGATGACGCCCGAAAAAATACGCGAAGAAATCGCCGCCGGGCGAATCGGTGGTACCTACGGCTCTGTAAGCCGTTTCGTAAACCGCCCCATGCAGGACGCGTCTCAACAAAGCCGCCTGAAAATCCCGATGTTTTTCGGCTGGGACGTGATACACGGCCATCGAACCATTTTTCCCATTGGCCTGGCATTGGCCTCCAGCTGGGACATTGGCGCTATTGAGCTAAGCGGCCGGATAGCGGCAAAAGAAGCCAGTGCGGACGGTATCGATCTGACCTTCGCCCCGATGATAGATATCGCCCGGGATCCTCGTTGGGGACGCACCTCTGAAGGCTTTGGTGAAGACACCTACCTGGTTTCGCGCATTGCCAAAGCGATGGTTCAGGCCTACCAGGGCACAAGTCCGAATGCACCCGACAGCATCATGGCCAGCGCCAAACATTTTGCGTTGTACGGGGCTGTCGAAGGTGGACGCGACTACAACAGCGTCGACATGGGCCTGGCCAGAATGCACCAGGATTACCTGCCACCTTATCGTTCGGCAATCGAGGGGGGCGCGGGGGCGATGATGGTTGCGCTTAACTCGATAAATGGCGTGCCAGCCGCTTCCAATGCCTGGTTGATGCAAGACCTGCTGCGCAAGGCATGGGGCTTCAAGGGGCTGGTCATCAGCGACCATAACGGGATAAACGATCTGGTTCAGCATGGCGTGGCGAAGAATCACCGCGAAGCCGCCAGGCTCGCGATCAGGGCCGGCGTTGATATGAGCATGAACGACTTCTCCTACGGTCCGGAGCTACAGGGGCTACTTGAGTCGGGCGCTATTTCCCAGAGCAATATCGATAACGCAGTGCGGGAAGTGCTGGGGGCCAAGTACGACATGGGGCTGTTCGAAGACCCTTACCGGCGCATCGGCATTGCCAGTGAAGACCCCGCTGATAACAACGCCGAACACCGTCTGCACAGAGCCCAGGCCCGTGAAGTAGCACGCAAGACATTGGTGCTGCTCAAGAATGAAAACGGCCTCTTGCCGCTGAAAAAAGAGGGCGTGATCGCACTCATAGGCCCATTGGCAAAAAGTGCCGTCGACATCATGGGGAGTTGGTCTGCAAGCGGCGTGGCCGAGCAATCGGTGACGATTTATGACGGGCTGAAAAACGCAATGACCCAGGGCTCGCTGATCTATGCCCGAGGCGCCAATCTCGAGGAGGATCAGGAGGTCGTTAAATACCTGGAATACCAGGGCGTGTCCAAAATCGAGAATGACGCGCGTCCGGCAGCAGAAATGATTGATGAAGCGGTGAAGGCTGCACAGCAAGCCGATGTCGTAATCGCAGTGGTAGGCGAGCCCCGCAGCATGTCTCATGAAGCGGCCAGTCGAACCAGCCTCGACCTGCCTGGGCGCCAGAGTGAATTGATCACCGCCCTGAAAGCCACCGGCAAGCCGTTGGTATTGGTCTTGATGAACGGCCGGCCCCTGTCCATCGGCAAAGAGCAGAAACAGGCCGATGCGATTCTGGAAACCTGGTACAGCGGCTCCGAGGGAGGCAACGCCGTTGCCGATGTGTTGTTCGGGGACTACAACCCGTCCGGCAAGTTACCCATCACCTTTCCACGCTCCGTGGGGCAGATCCCCAATTACTACAGCCACTTGAACACCGGTCGCCCCTACATAGCGGGTGCGCTTCGCAACTACACGTCGCAATATTTCGATCAATCTCATGGTCCGCTTTATCCCTTCGGCTATGGGCTGAGTTATACCGATTTCAGCCTGACCGACATGGCCCTGTCGTCGACTACCCTGAGCAAGACCGACAACCTCGTCGCCAGCGTCATGGTGAAGAACACTGGTCAGCGCGACGGCGAAACGGTGGTTCAGTTGTATATCCGCGATGTTGTGGGATCTGTCAGCCGTCCGGTCAAAGAACTGAAGAACTTTCAAAAAATCATGCTCAAGGCCGGAGAGGAAAAAGCAGTCCATTTCAGCATTAATGAGAACGACTTGAAGTTCTTCAACAGCCAATTGGAATACGCCGCCGAGCCGGGTGAGTTCCGGGTGCAAATCGGTCTGGATTCCCAGGATGTGAAGGAGCAGAGTTTTGAGTTGCTGTCAGAACAAGGCAGTGGTTAAGGCCAAGTGCAGAACCCGTAGGAGCGAGGCTTGCCCGCGAAGAACGATGACGCGTAATACCTGAAAAACCGCGGCGCATTCTTCGCGGGCAAGCCTCGCTCCCACAGGTTCTGCGCTTGCCGCGAGTTCTCTATTTCGCCCCCTCCAACCAAACGGACGGTGCCTGCCCCAGCACGCGACGAAACATCGTCGAGAACGCCGCCGGGCTGTCATAGCCAAAATCCAGCGCAATCCGCGTCACCGGCGTGCCCACCGCCAGCCGCGCCAAAGCCAGCACCACACAGGCCCGCTGCCGCCATTGGCTGAAACTCAGCCCGGTCTGTTGGCGGAACAGACGATTAAACGTACGCAAACTGATATGCAACTGATCAGCCCAGTGTTGCGGCGTTTGATGAGCATTCGGTTGCTGGAGAAACGTCTGACACAACCCAAGCAGCCGCGAATCCAGGGGCAGCGGAATGTGCAACGGCAAGTGAGCGCTACGGCCCAGTTCGTGCAATAGCAAGTCGATCAGCGCACCGTCGCGCCCGGCCTCGTCGTACTCCAGCGCAACCTCCACCGCCTCCATCAGCAAATGCCGCATCAACGGCGAAACACTGATCACCTGACAGCGATTGCCCAAATCAACCGACCCCGGTTCGATGTACAAGCTGCGAGTGCTCACCCCCAGCATCAACACCTCATGCGCCACCCCCGGCGGAATCCACACCGCCCGCTGCGGCGGCACCACCCAATTGCCGTCGTGCGTACTCACCTGCATCACCCCGGTGGCGCCATACAACAACTGCGCCCGCCGATGGGTATGGCGCGGCAATAGATGACCATCGGCGTAATCGGTACCGATGGCCACCACCGATCGTGGCGTAGCGTCCAGCAGGTCAATCGAAACATTGCGCATCAGGCGGTATCCAGCGGTTGGCGTAAACGCAAACATTATTGGCTGACTTGCTGAAGCAGGCCAACCCCCATCGCTCTATCGTCGGCCACTCTCAACCAACGGACGATGCGCGATGTTCTTCTACCTCTTGCTGGCACTCTTCGGCTGCATGACCGGCGTCACCGCCGTGCTGTTCGGCTTCGGCGGCGGATTCGTCGTCGTGCCCTTGCTGTACCGCATGCTCACGGCCAGCCACGGCGCCGACGACCCCATCAGCCAATCGGCGATGCACATCGCCGTAGCCACCTCGACCTGCGTAATGATCGTCAACGCCCTGATCGCCACCGCAAAACACAGCCGCGCCGGTAATCTCATTCGCCATTACGTGTGGCCGTTGGGCGGGTTCATCGGCCTGGGCGCGATCGTCGGAGCCGTTGCAGCGATGTGGGCAAGTGGCGAGTTGATCCGTTTTGCCTTCATCGCCTACCTCGGCGTGACGATCCTGGATTGCTTGTTCCGACGCGGTTTTCTCACACAGTCCGACGCCGTAATCCCACGGCGATTGGGCAGGGCAGAAGTGTCGGGCGGCGGTGTAGGCATCGGCACCATCGCCACGTTTCTCGGCGTGGGCGGCAGCGTCATGACCGTGCCGTTGCTGCGGCGTTGTGGGCTGAGCATGTCCAAGGCGACGTCCATGGCCAATCCGTTGAGTCTGCCGGTGGCGCTGGCCGGGACGCTGACTTACATGGCGATGGCGGGGTTTGCCGGGTTTGATCTGGGGCGGTGGTTTGTCGGTTATGTGGATGTGCTGGCGTTTGCGGTGTTGACGGTTGGATCGGTGCTAGGCATTCGGCTTGCCACGCCGTGGATCGGGCGGATACCGGATCGGGTGCATGCGCGGGTATATATTGGTTTGCTGGTTTTGGTGATGCTGAGTCTGTGCGCCAAGTGAGGTTGGAATCAGTCGGCTTATTCGCAAGAATAGGCCTTCGCACTGTTCAAGATTTCACGCAGGAGAATGTCATGCCGATCCTCGAAAGTGACTGGAAGAAATTCAAGGAACTGCGCAAGATTGCGCTCGATCGATTTTGCCAAGGTGTTCTTGCCGATGCCAAGACGATTGCACAACATGGTGCTCTTTCGGCACATGCTCGCTATGGGATGCTTTACGGCCTGATCCAGGATCGGAACAAGGACATGGCCCAGGCCTTTGACCATAACAGTCAATCCCGTTCCAGTGCGCTCAGAGGCTTGTGGTTGATGGTCATGCACGACTTGCTGACCGACGCCGAATTATCAGTTCTCAGCGAAGGTGCGCTGAACTACATCTCGGAAGTTGTTCGCCAACCCTATGAGCTTGAATGGGTTGACGAGATCGTGCGACAGGACTGAGTGTCCTTCAATTACATGAACCAAAGGACCAAGGATGTTGATCTTCAACTGCACCGAAGCGGCCAGTGACTTCTTCAGTCGCGTGAGCAAGGGTAAGAAAATCACTCCGGTGGAGAAACCGCCATCGCCCGCTATCGAGGATGATGAACAAGGTGAGTCCACCGAACAGTGGCTGGTCCATGCCATCACCGTTCAACGCAAGCACGTGCTGTTCGTCATCCATGTGAAAACCCGTTATTGCATGATTTTCGCGGACGCGAAAAAGGCCGATGTCGCAGGTTTTGTTCAACGTTTTTCCGAGCGATGGATAAACGGCCTGATCCATCATGCGGGGCAGCACGACATCCTTCGCTGGGTCGAAGATGAGCCGATGATGGAGCGCTTTGAGGAAAGCAATCGCGAGTACCGACTGTACAAACGCCGACATCGCGGTGCGCAAAAGCACATCGACGATATCGCCTGGTTCTTCCAGGATTGCGCTGCAGAGTGGGGCACCTTACCGCCGGATGAGCATGCGGCTGGCCGCTTCGACGCGCAGATGAACGACTTCCTCAGAGGCAGTAAAGGTCATAAAGACTATTACTTCCCGAGCGAAGAGATGATGGCGCACTGGTTACGCACATACTGCGGGCGGGATGAGCAAGTTATTCAGGCTGCACGTGATCGGCGTAAAGAGGTAAAGCAGGAAATTTGGGAGTTGGAGAGCCAGCTGCGGGAAGGTTGAAACCTTGAAAATACAGCAAATGCCCGCGATGCGGCGATCTACGCCGGGCGGGTGCCGATCTCGACAAGCTCAAGGGTGTCCGTCATTGTTGGCTGCACCCCAAGAGCGAAGGGCATGTATTGGCAGCAGAAGAAATGACACAGGCGTTAAGCCAAGCCAAAATTCCCGGCCTGCACGCCCTCAAAAAGATAAAGCCGAAGGACTTCGAGGATGATCTTGAAGGGCAGCAAGGCATCATTTTCTTCAAAGACTTCTGGCGCCGAGGAAGCGAGACCATCGGCAATCGCAGTGGCGATCATATCGACCTATGGAACGGGCGTAGACTAACGGACTGGCTGAGCTACCCTCGTATTCAGTTGGGTTTTTCCATTGAGGGCAGTTTCTCCGACTACCACGAGTCGAAGGAAATATGGTTTTGGAAGGTCATATGAAAATTGTTAAAGGGGCATTGTTCGTCATCCTTATGGTTGCCTTGGCCGTTGGGGCATTTAATTTGTTATTCGTGGCAGCGTCTGACTACTTTGGGCCGTTCTACGAAAGTGAAGCGGACCAACGTCGGAACTTCGCAATTTGGCTTTTGGGTAATGCGGGGGTTGGGATGCTTTCGATTGTTATGGGGGTTGTTTTGTATCGGCGTTATCTGCGCAGAGCACGTGTTTGAACGACACGATGGCCGCCGTGCCGAGGCGATATCAGCCACAGCAATTACGCAGTGACACCGATTACTTACCCGCCAACCCCCGGCGCCTCACGAATAATGAAGTGATCCAGGTTCTCAATATTGGCACTGAACACCCCGAACGTTTGTTCGGGTTTTTTCTTGCTCGGCACCTGTTTCAACTCCGGCGTCACCCCATAAAAGAAGCAATACAACTCGGCGTCACTGCCGACCGCGTGCTTGATCTCTTCCAGAAACGCCTTGCGCTTGCGGTAGTTGTCGATCAGCTTCTTGCTCAAATAAACGTTCACCGAATAAGGCTTCTTCTTCGCCTCGTCCGGTTGCTTGAACCAGACCTTCTGCTCGAAATCGATGCGAAAGCTCTGCGTGTAGTCCTTGATCTCCTTGATCTTGCCCCAGTAAATCAGCCCCTTGTTGTCCTGCAGATACTCAATCTTCTTGAAGAACGACCCATAAGGCGCCGTGTGCTCGCCAATCTTCAGCGGCATGCGCTTGAGCAGCTCCTTGTCCTCGAAGTTCGACACAAAACACTCCACCGGATGGGCGAAGACACTGGTCTTGTCCGGTGCCGACTCCCGGCTCGGCTGCTCGACGCTACTGGCCGCTGAAGCTGTTTTTGGGTCATCCCGCATGACATCCGCCGCCACCGCCGGGCTCGCAGGCTTACGCACATACTCACGTCGAGTCAGCAACAACTCCGACGGAAAATGCTCCTCGCGACTGTCATCCGATTCCGCACCGTCCGCCTCCAGGCCAGACGCCGGCGTCTTCAGGCTGACATAAGGACAACCCTCAACATGCCGCGTGCTGGGTATGTTCTTGAAGTGCGGCGTGCGCACGTAATTCACGTTCTTGGCGTTGAACGTTCCCAACACATTGGCCGCATCAAACGCCGAACGGCAGGCATCGTTGGGGCACTGGAAGTGCTCCTTGGCGGAATCGAACTCCATCGTCTCGTCGAAATTCAAATCGCGCACGTCATAGATCGACAGCTTGTCGTCGAGGCTGAGGCAGTAGGCGAGGTCGAATTTCATGGTGGGCTCGGGTCCTTGAGTGGGGAAGGGTATTAATAGCGGGAGGCGGCGCGGGTTGCACTGACTGTTTTTGGCACAGCGTAAAATCTGTAGCAGTGCACCGGTCAATGGGCAGGGCGCGAGACGCTACTTTTGAAAGACGCTCAGCTCGACGCTGACCCTGCGGCGAGGGGATTTATCCCCGCTGGGCTGCGAAGCAGCCCCAGTCCGTATTGCCAATAAAAAACCGCTACCCGAACACGAATGACGGCGTTGCAATTGCAGCACGCTTCACCGCGCGCCCATAACCGGAATTATATTGCTGGAAGTGGAGGGTTGAGCCACGATAGTTGGCATTATAGTTCCGACTGTGTGGCAAGCCATGCTAGGACGCCTGGTTGAATGGGGGCTGCGATGAAAGAGAACACCAACGAACGGCGCAGGCAAGTCATTGACGACATCGTCATGCAGCATGTGACAGGGATCGAAACCCTGGGCACCGCTATTCGTCGGCTAAGGCTTGAAGTGACCGGTTTCGACCAGGAAACCTTTGCAGCCATGTGCAAGATGTCGACCAAGGCTCTGTACCAGATCGAGAAGGACAAGGCTAATCCGACCGTCAGCACCCTCGAAGCCATCCTGAGGAAATTCGGGTTACGCCTGGGGCTGACCATGGCTGCCACAACCCTTTACACGCCGCCGCTTGGGCAGCAAAAGCCGGTTTCCAAAGCGCCCGTTCGCGGCGCCAATCCTAAACGCAAGTCTCCAGGACAGCTTAATAGAGTGGCTTCGTTGCGAGCCAC